>DAOVGI010000027.1 GCA_030672475.1 Candidatus Bathyarchaeota archaeon | reverse complement strand
CGCAAACCGGTAGGACCGTATCCGTGCAGGTAACGCCGTAGAAGCGTCTCCTCCGCCTTCTCTACTGGCATGTCCTTCAACTGGGGAAGCCACCTATCACGTTGCACAAAAGTGATCTCTTTCCCTCTATTAGGACCGAAGCAGACAAGCCCTTGCAAACACGCCAGTTTAACTGTGCCACCCCAGCTATGCTCTACCCAACGCTTGACCTTCTCACCCAAAACTGCAACCACGCGTTGAGCCAGCTCCTTCCGAGTCAAAACCTCATCACCCAACGCTTCCACAACAGCCCTAATCATGGCTTCTGCTTCATCTTCAGGAACTCCACTTTTAACAAGCCATTCCCTCTCCCTACGCAAACCATTCCGCAAAAGACCACCTACACAAACAGGCAAATCAGCCGCAGCTAGCAGATGTAAAGCCCCTCGCATACACCAAGTTTTGACAAGACTGTGTTCCCTCCACAAAGCCTCAGTTACATCCTCCTTAGTTATATCCTCAACACGCACCCATAGAGCCAACTGTGCAGCCGACATAAGCTGAGCCTGAACACCACACACGTCACGCACAACATCAGTTAACGACTTCAATGGTGCACGACAAACCAAATGATGTCTACGCAAACGGAACCCAGCAACCTGCACTCTCGACAGAGACTCCAACCTTCACCCAGTCTCCTCTATAAGCATCCTTACCTATTCAGAAACAACAAATCGTTTAAAACTCTGCTGCCTGCACGCATGATTCTATCATGCCTCACGCTGTATATGTCTATAAAAATGCGGTTCGCGAAGATATCACCATGTGTCTGGGGTTCAAATCCCCTTGGACACCGCCAGTAATCCCCCTCGGACAAGGAGACTACTGGAAAGGTTTACTTCGGCTTTAACGCGCGGATGGGAGAACTTTTCTAGCGCTTAAGAACACAAAAAGTACGCACATGCGGAAAGCCTAGTGCGTGTTACACGCAGAAAATTCTATAAAAGATTCAAGATCTAATATTAGGTCTAATCGTTATCATGGTGATGTTAGATGACTAGAGTTCTGATTGTTTACTATTCAAGGTCTGGTAATACAAAGAAGATGGCTGAGTTAATAGCTGAAGGTGTCAAGACGGTTAAGGGTGTTGAATTGAAAGTGAAGGCTGTCGAAGAGACCGATACTGAGGAGCTGCTTGATGTTGACGGCGTAATCATCGGTTCTCCAACCTACTACGGGTCGATGGCTTCCGAAATTAAGAAGTTCATAGATGACAGTGTCAAATTTCACGGGAAACTCGAGGGAAAAGTTGGCGGGGCTTTTTCTTCTTCAGCCAATATAGCTGGTGGTAATGAGACAACGATAATGGATATTCTGAAATCCTTATTGATCCATGGCATGATAATTCAAGGATCGTCAAAGGGAGATCATTACGGACCTGTTTCTATAGGAGCTCCAGATCAGAGAAGCAGGAAACTGTGTGTGAAATATGGTCAAAGAATAGCCAAGCTTGTCTTAAGGACGAGACTCAATTTTTGATGCGAGGGAAAACTGACTGAGGTTCGCATATGAACGTCAAAATTAATGAAACCATTTTGGAACTAACGCAAGGCGACATAACTGACTTGGACACAGACGCAATAGTTAACGCTGCAAACACTGCCCTCCAACTCGGTGGAGGAGTAGCTGGAGCCATAAGACGAAAAGGAGGATCTGAAATTCAGGAAGAATGCAACAAGATTGGAAAAACTCGTGTAGGCGAAGCAGTCATTACAACGGCAGGGAAACTCAAGGCGAAATACGTAATCCACGCAGTCGGCCCCAGACACGGCGAAGAACACGAAAACGAGAAACTTAAGAACAGCACTTTGAACTCCCTGTTCCTCGCAGAAAAGAATAATCTGAAAAGCATAGCATTTCCAGCCATAAGCACAGGAGCATTCGGGTTTCCAAAAGAGCAATGTGCCACAATAATGCTTTCAACCACAATAGCTTATCTAGAAGGTCCTACGAAGTTGGGTAAAGTTGTCTACTCTCTTTACGACCGCAAAACCTTGGAGATCTTTAAACGCACTCTTAAATATTTGATGCGTGAACGTTAACCACTAAAAGGTTGAAACATGTTATTTGACACTCACGCTCATCTTCAATGGGCAAGCTTTGATAAAGACCGGAAGGAAGTGATAGGTCGAGCGAGAAAAGTAGGCGTTGATTACATAGTAAACATTGGGTTTGATGTTGATGGCAGCAGAGAAGCCGTTGAATTAGCCGAAAAGAACAAAGAACTTTACGCGGCAGTCGGAATTCATCCTCACAATGCTGCTCAGTTCAACGAAAACGTTTTGGACTACCTGCGGAAACTTTCTGAAAATCCAAAAGTTGTAGCTGTTGGAGAGATCGGGCTGGACTACTATCGAAATCTATCCCCCAGAGAAGCACAGAAAACAGCTTTTAAAGCTCAACTACTTCTAGCTGAAGAGCTAGAATTACCAGTTGTAATCCATGATAGAGACGCGCATGCTGACATTCTGAAAATACTCATAAGATTCAAAGGAAAAATACGCGGTGTAATGCACTGCTTCTCAGGGAATCTGGAAATGGCGGAAAAGTGCATCAAGCTGAATTTCTATATATCCTTTGCAGGACCCGTTACCTTCCCCAACTCCCACAATCTGCACGAAATCGCCAAAAGGATAAACTTGAAGAACATTCTTCTCGAGACAGACAGCCCCTGGCTTGCTCCCCAACAAAGGAGGGGAAAACGGAATGAACCAGCTTTCCTTCCGTTCATTGCTGAAAAGATTGCAAAGCTCAGGGGAATCTCTGTTGATGAACTAGCTGAAGCAACCACAGAAAACGCTGTGACAATCTTTCAGTTACACCAGAATTCTTAATCAACCATTGTCTAGAAGACACAGCTATTGTCAAAGTAGTTTTCACGATTTCATGAAGCTGAACCAGACACTCTTAACTAATCGTTGTCCAAAGGAAACCTGAGTTTTTTGTTAGGGCGCGCGATGCCAGCATGACAAACGGAATAACCTACTCTTATTTCGTAAACAACTTGACGGCGACGCATGCATTTCCATTGTTGTTCGGTTCCTCATTTTCCTTGTCGATTTGAACATCTTCTCATCATCGAGAGAGCTGGTTTCAAGTCTCGAAAATTTGAGGGGGCTACTTCTCTCGACAGCAAATTTTTTGTTGAAAAACACCTTATTCCAGTTTACAGACGATTGTCATTGCCTTTTTCAGCTTTTTGTAGCTCGTTAACAGTGAAAGACCTGCACTTGTTAATTCTGATCGACCACCGTGTTTCCCACCCTTTCGGGTTTCTATAATAGGCTCTCCCAAGTGTTTTTCCACCTCTTTGATGAGATCCCATGCGTGGCGATAAGACATGTTCGTGGCTCTTGCTGCTGCACTTATTGACTTCCTTTTTTTTATCTGATCCAGAAGTGTGTAAGTTCCTTCCCCGAAAACGTATTTGTCTCCAACTTCAAACCATAGTTTGAAGGCAGCTCTGATGTTTTTCGCTTTTGAAGAGAACGACAAGCTAAGGTTTCACCTCTATAACATTAAACTCTTATGTTACTTAGGTTTTTAGATAGCGATCCTCTTCTCATTGTTCACTTCAATCTTCTGGAAACATGGGTTGCTGTTGCTTTGAAGTATGCATAGACCTCCACGCCTTGCTCTAGACTCATCTCCTCTGCTGACTGTTTTGTTACGAATACTTTGAGCCCATCATTGAGTTCCACGTTTAAAATCGGTCCGAGATCAGTTATCCTTGCGATCCTGCTTTTGAAGACATTTCGAGCACTACTCTGCAGTGGATCCTTCGAAAGAACTATGTTTTCTGGGCGGATGAAGATGTATACGTTTCCGTTTTTGATCTCTGTAAGAGCGTATATTTCGCGGTTGCCCACATCGATCAGCGCAATACCATTTCGGTTTGATTTTATCAAGCCCTTGAGAATGTTCTCAACTCCGACAAAATCAGCTATCCTCTCGTTTATCGGTCTGTTAAAGAGTTCATCTGGAGAACTAACTTGGATTATCTCTCCGTTCATTATGACTCCAATTCTGTCCGCTAGAAGCAAAGCCTCAGTCTGATCATGTGTCACGTGAACCGTTGTTACATTCTGTGTTTTATGTATCCTTTTTAACTTCTCTCTCAAAAAGCTTTGAGTTCTTGGGTCGACAGCGCTTAAAGGTTCATCCAAAAGAAGAACTTTCGGATTTATTGCGAGAGCCCTTGCAAGTGAGACCCTTTGCTGCTCCCCTCCAGAGAGGGTTGACGGATACCTTCCTTTAAGATGGGTGATTCCCATGAGACGCATCATCTCCTTAACCTTTCTCTTGACATTCACTTGCGGAATTTTATGCATTTCCAACCCGAAGGCTATGTTGTCTTCTACGGTCATATGAGGGAAGAGCGAGTAATCTTGGTACACGAATCCAATGTTTCGTTTCTCCGATGGTAAATGTGTGACGTCAACACCGTCTATTAGTATTCGACCCTTGTCTGGCATGTAGAATCCAGCAATTAATTCGAGGATGAGAGTCTTCCCTGCACCTGTTGGACCTAACAGCACAAAATACTCATTCTTCAGTATTTTGAGAGAGACGTCCTTGAGAGAGAAGCTTCCAAGTTCGTATGCGAGGTTTTCAAGAGTTATCGTCGCGATCTCCCCCAACGCTTGGATGTCATGCGCAATATTATGAAAATTGTGAAACAGACGAGAATCAGCAGAACTGCGACAGGTTGAGAACCTTCAAGCCCATGCGTAGTGAACCGATAGTAAATTAAGACTGGAGCAATCATCGGATAAAAGGCAATCATTATTACAGCTCCGAACTCACTTATGCCTCTGGCCCAAGCCATCAAAGCCCCTGAAAAGAGGTGGCGAGCAGTCAGTGGTAGTGATATCCTGTAGAAAGCCCTCCACTGACTGGCACCCAACGTTCTGGCCACGTGTTCAAGATGTGGATTTACGCTTTGAAATCCCTCTCTAGCCGCGTTGACATAGAAGGGAATACTGACGAAGAACATTGCTGTCACGATTCCCCAAAGCGAGTCTTCAAATACTATTCCAAGATTCTCGAAAGCTGTACCAACTGCTCCGTTACGCATTAAGAGAGCATAAAGAGCTATCCCTGCAACGCTATGAGGTATGATCACCGGTGCATCTATTAAAGATTCTAAGAAACTCTTCCCGGGAAAGACATGTCTAGCCAACACATAAGCTAAAGGCGTTCCAAAAATCACCGCTATCAATGTTGCCAAGAAAGATGCATATAAAGTGAGCAAGATAGATTTGGATACTGCTGGATCGTTTATTACCTCCAAGAGGCCTTGAGGATCGAGAATCAACTGACTGAAAAGCATGTTGAAAATTGTTGCAA
The DNA here is from genome assembly GCA_030672475.1 of Candidatus Bathyarchaeota archaeon. Taxonomy (GTDB): domain Archaea; phylum Thermoproteota; class Bathyarchaeia; order Bathyarchaeales; family Bathycorpusculaceae; genus SOJA01. The sequence goes on along the minus strand of DAOVGI010000027.1, from coordinate 1,405 downwards.
TAATGAAGACTATTATGAAAGAGCCTGCCACGGTGAATATTATGGAAAGATAGTTCCATCTAACTCTTTTCAGAGATTCAATCAGACGCAACGTCATCACTCTTCTTCTATGCAGTAGGATCTAAGAACCGCAGGTACTCTATCAAGGTCATTAGTTACCGCTGGCGTTATAGGAGGTTGCCCCATCTCTGTAAAAACGCTTCGACCAAACGCGTCTATCATGTACTCAATGAATTGCTGCGCCAGTTCTGAATTCGGCGCATTCTTAGGCACGGTTACTCCGTAATGAATACAGCCAGCAGTTAAATTTCCCTTCAGCGTCACAGCTTTCATTTTGCCATAGACTTCCAGGCATTCTTGTTGTTCGCTGCTTAGGTCGATGGATTCAGGGAACTCCACATAGTTGAGGTTATGTTGTACCGCCACGCTTAGATACTCAAAAGCATAGTCCAACCCGCCTGACTGCAAGAACGTGACCAGCTCGACTGATTTGTCTCTAATAACGAGACGTTCTGAATTATAGCCTAGGTCTTCAGGAGCCATATACACATAGGTGTCTCCTTCTCTGGTCCTACTGATCGCAGAGTTCGCCTCGATAATATCTTCAAAGATTCGGTCATCATTGTACTCGAGTTCTGCGAGCTGTATGACCCAAGGCGTCCGATATCCACACGGATCCATATTTGGGTTAGAGAAGCCCCATCTAACATCCGCTCTTCTCAGAATTTCGTACCAATTTGTCGAGTTAACCTCATCAGCATACATGCTGTTGTCAGTGTAAGCTAACACCATCCTATTCTTGGCGAACTTCAGATACCAGTCAGCGTACTCAGGCATCATCATCTCCAGTATAAGCGAATAGTCGGCAGATGCGAGTACATCAGCTTTCTTTCCTACGTCAATGATCTTACGGCAGCATTGTATACTTCCAGCAGGCTCTAACTGCACGTGAACACTGTAAACAATCAAACTTCCAGGAGACCTGTAAGATTGGAAGTCCTGCTCAAACTTTTCTTTAATCTCTTCCAAAGGCAAGGTGAGACTTCCAGCATGAAAAACCTTTATCACAATTGTGTTCTTCCAAAGCGTGCCTGTGGCTATGCCACCAACAATGACAAGGGAAATTATTAGGATTAACATCATTATTATCCGTATTTTGAGGTTTATCTTCATTCCATCAGCTCCCAACCATTATGCATGCACGTGCATATCGCATCCGCCAAAACTTATAAAAATTGCGGAAGTAAAACCTCAATTTCACTTCGGTAAAGCGGAACGCTTAACTATTAGGGGCAAGTCGATATGAACAGCTATGCATAACACTGGGGCAAATAGCATGGCCATCGAAAACAAAAAACTTGTAACATCAAAAGCAGTCTTGCATGACAAGTTCGGCAGAAAACTC
>DAOVGI010000037.1 GCA_030672475.1 Candidatus Bathyarchaeota archaeon | reverse complement strand
TAAAGAAAGGCCATATAAAAAGAGAGGGATATGCAGATGACTATGAATATGAAAGTGACAGCTTCGATTCTCCAGCGGACAACACTTTTTTCCATCAGAGCTTAAACCAAGAACAACTCTACTTCCGAATCGAAAAAGCTTATGAACCTTCAATTCTGATTAGGAGTAATCTTTTTGGAATAACCGATGACTTTTCATCATGTAGTGCTTCTACGTCATCATATCCTTAGGATTCACGCAGATATTTGAGGAGCTCATCATCGGAGAAATAAGAAAAATAATCAGACAACAAATGCAGGACAGATTATTCTATGCCATGGTAATTACACCTACTCACTTCTTCGGTTCGTGCATTAGAAACAAAACCATAAGGAACGCGGGAACAACTAATCCACTGTTAATAGAATAGAGCCTGAGGAATCAAGTTTACGTAGAGATAATTACCCAGCAGCATGCCTAACCCTATCACAACGTAGCCAACGAAGTTTCTTAACCCCACGACCTTACCCTTGTTCACCGCAAGCACAAGACCTGCCGAAAGCGCCGTAGCCGAAGACATTCCAACATGCGCGCGCTGGTGTAACTGTGCCAAAGACAAAAAGCCAAGAACCATTGGAATCTTCCTTCCAATCTTGTCAACAGTCTTGCCTATTGGAGTAGAAGCCACAATCATTGTCAATCAAAGCGGAATGAAAACTAACCATATCACTGCTCCTCCGATATCCCCAGAATATCTCTTGCGTAGAGCGCACTAATCACCTTATTAAGCGATACTCCAAGTCTCACCAGAGTCTGAACAGAAAACAGCCACAACATTGAGCGCGGCACAACCTTCCAGACGTCAAAGCTTTCTCTAACTGCCTTCAGATACGAAGAGATAAAATAGCGGAAGCGCGCACCAGTTTTTCATTCATCGTTGCTCGTGACGCGAAATTCTAGCGAATAAACATCTAGTATGCAGATTAGAGTCTATTAATCGTGAACACTGCTGAAATCACGATTTCACCTCGAAATCGACGTGATAAAGAATTAAACTTAAAAATAGACAAGAACTAAAGGAGTGTGGACGTACCCTCTCAAATCGATGTCAGAGGAGCTTGAGAGTTGACGCAGAAAGCATTTGAAAAAATCTTGCTCGAAGCAGTAGATGAAGCCCTGGCTTCCCTTGGAGACTCTGCTAGGCAAGCAATCTACTTTCACCTTGAAAACAGATTCGCAGTCGAAAGAACTGAGATTCCTAAACGCATTGAAGATTTCGCAGACGGACTTGATAAGATATTCGGAGTAGGAGCTCAATTTCTAGAAATCCTGATAATGAAACAGCTTTATCAAAAAACCGGTCAACCTCTTGAATGGAATAGAAGTAAAGAGCTTATATTTGCCGAGTATGTTGCAGCTGCAAAACGAAGCTTTCTGAGGGAAAGAAAGAGCAGCTAAGCGTGACCGCGAGAATAGGTTTCTAGAAATACATATTTGCAGTTCACAAAGGATTTATCAAAGCTTCATGAATTTCACTTCTAAAACTTCACCTCAGCCCTCGAGGAATTCATTTGCCTGAAAATAACCTTAGAAAAATCCTTTTAGAAGCCGTTGAAGAAGGCTTATCTTCATTGGGAGATTCGCCTAAACAAGCCATATTTTTTCATTTGGAGGATTTTTTCGAAATAAGTAAAGACAAAATTCCAACAAACTTGACGGAATTTGCAGAAGCATTGGAAAAAATTTTTGGGCCTGGAGCCAATTTCCTTGAAAAGCTCATTGCAAAGCGACTTTATGAAAAGTTGGGGTTGAAATTTGATGAGATAGAGAATCGGAACCTATTGGAATACGTAAATGATGTGGAGAAACGATTGCACCTGAAGAGGGAAGCTTAAATGGTGAAGAATAAAGTTTATGCACATGAGAAAGAAACAATTCTTGACAACCTAGTCGAACATGTATTGTACGAAGATACAACAATGAAGATCCTATGGGCAAACCGGGCCGCGTTTGAGTCAGCAGGTTTGACGCGTGAGGAATTGATAGGTCGTCACTGTTATGAAATATGGCCAAAGCGCAACAGCCCCTGTCCAGACTGCCCGGTAATAAAAGCCATAAAAACCGGTAAACCAAATGAAGTAGAAAAGACGACTACAGATGGACGATCCTGGTTCATACAAGGTCACCCGATTCGAGATGCAAAAGGCAATATTATAGGCGCGATTGAGATCACACTAGAAATCACCGAACGCAAGCGGTCCAATGAGGCGTTGACGGAAAGCGAGGAGCGTTTCCGTTCAATCGTAGAAAACTCCCACGATGGCGTTCTAATTATGGATGACAAGTACAAGATTGTCTATGTTAATGATGAACTTGGCCGCATTCTCGGCTATCCTAAAGAGGAAATAATTGGACAAGACTTCAGAAAGTTCCTTGATAAAGAAAGCAAATCTTTGGTTCGAGACAGATACTTACGCAGACAGAAAGGAGAAAAAGTGCCTCCTAAATATGAGTTTAAAGTAGTCCGTAAGGATGGCGAGAAAAGAGACGCTGAAATCAAATCCACAGTCATACGTAATGGTCAAGGTGAAGCAGAAACTATAGCTCAGATACTTGACATCACCGAACGCAAACAAATAGGAAAGGAAAGAGAATGGATTGAAGAAAGGCTTTCTGCACTGAACAAGTATGGGCAGGACTTGAACATGGCAGGAAACTCAGATGATGTCTACAAGGTAACATTAGAGGCTATGGAGAAAACATTAGGGTTTGAATATGCGTCAATTCTTGTGATCCAGGGAAAAATGCTCCATCTAGTATCTCAACGTGGGTACTCACATAATCTCTCTTTTGATCTGCCGTTAGATGGAGAAAAAGGCGTAACTGTCAAGGCAGCGAGAACAGGCAAACCATTTGTCATTCCAGACATCAGAAGAGAAAAGACATACATCAAAGGCAAACCAAACATGCTTTCCGAACTTGCTGTACCCATCAAAGTGGAAAAAGAGGTTCTAGGCGTTCTAAATGTGGAAAGCAAAAAGCTCGCAGCTTTTGATGAAGAGGACAGGAAACTTCTTGAAATATTGGCTTCCCACGCCGCCATCGCCATAAGCGACATAAGGAAGCATAAACAGCTTAAAAAAATCTCCGGCAGGCTAGCGAACCTAATGAAGAGTTCCACAGAGATCATGCGCATAAAAGACATGCATCAAAGGCTAAGAGTGATCGTAAAGGCTATCAGAAAATTTGGGTGGAGAAGAGTTGTAATGTCCCTCAGAGACAAAAACTTGGAAGGAACAACTCTTGTCACAGCAGGCCTCACAAAGGAAGAAACCAAACTTCTGCTTGAAAGAAAGGCACTAGGACGTGTCTGGAGAGAACGGTTAGGCCCAAAGTTTGAACAATTCAAGATAGGCGAGTTTTACTACCTACCTTGGAGTGACCCGTGGATTCGAGAACATGTTCACCATGTATCACCTGAAGCTCTCCCTGAGGAGGCAACTACATATGCTGGTGTTCCTAGCAGACTTTCGCAAGAAGAAATGATTGATTGGCATCCACAAGACATGCTTTACGCTCCTCTCCGCACGCCAGAAGGAAGAATAGTAGGGATCCTGAGCATGGACGATCCGACGGATGGTCGGAAGCCAAGCAGAGAATCCATCACACCTCTAGAACTCTTCTTGCACCAAGCTGCGATGATCATTGAAAACGCTCAATTAATCGAAAATTTGAGGAAAGCAAGGCGACAGCTTGAAGCATATGCAGCGCAGCTTGAGCAAAAAGTGGACGAGAGAACTCGCGAACTAAAGAAATCTCAAGAGCAGCTACTCAAGGCACAGAGACTTGCGGTGATAGGCGAATTAGCCGGCATGGTAGGTCACGATCTACGTAACCCTCTTACAAGCATTAACGGTGCTGCATATTATCTGAAAAAACAGTTAAGTTCAAAAATCGACGGGAAAGTAAGAGAAATGCTTGACCTCATAGAAAACAACATAGTATACTCGAACAACATAATAAATGACCTTCTGGATTACTCGAGAGAGATAAAACTGGATCTAACGAAGTGCAATCCGAAATCAATCGTAAAGAAGGCGTTGTCCCTTGTCGAGGTTCCGAAAAATGTCAAAGTAGTGGATCTAATAGATGACAAGCCAAAAATAAAGATTGACGTTGCAAAAATCAAGAGAGCATTCGTTAACATAATCAAGAATGGCGTTGAGGCAATGCCGAAAGGCGGAACACTGACACTGGAAAGCAGAAAATCAGGTGGTAATCTGGATTTTGTCTTCGCAGACACCGGAGTAGGCATCTCGAATAGAGCAATGGAGAAGCTTTGGACACCGCTTTTTACGACAAAAGCGAAGGGAATGGGATTTGGCTTGGCAATATGCAAACGCATTGTAGAGGCACATGGAGGTTCTATCTCCGTGAAGAGCACTTATGGGAAAGGCACAACCTTTACCGTAACTATCCCAACGAAACCAAAAATGGAAGGAGGTGAAAAAGTATGGGTGAAACTGCTAGAATCCTCATTGTTGATGACGATAAAAACATAAGAAAAGTATTAACAACGATACTTGAGGATGAAGGATATGTTGTTGAATCTGTGGGTACAGCAAAGAAAGCAGTGGAAAGAACCAGAAAGAAATTCTACAACTTAGCCCTAATCGACGTTCGACTTCCAGACATGGAGGGAATAGAACTCCTGACGAAAGTGAAGGACACAACGCCTAAAATGCGAAAAATAATAATCACTGGTTACCCAACGCTGCAAAATGCGGTAGAAGCAGTTAACAGAGGTGCAGATGCCTACATAATAAAGCCTTTTGATATGGAAAAAATTCTGAAAACGATCAGAGAAGAGCTGAGAAACCAACAAGATGAGAAGAAATACAGTCAAGAGAAAGTTGCAGGATTCATTGAAACGCGAATAATGGAGTTGGAAGTTGAGGGCGAATTAGCCCACAAAAGTAAACCCTAAATTTCCCGCAACATTTTTCATAATTTTTCTTCACTGTGATCTCCCAGATCACTAATTTTTCAAGTTTCATGTAGACAATTTTAGTCAGCCCTGTTGCGATACGTTTTTGCGCATAAATTTCCAATGATGACCAATCTTGAAACCGAGTTTTCGTAAAAGAGTTATAGATGGAATGTTCCGTTCTGAAGTATAAAGCGCCACTGAGTTCATTCCCTTTTTGAACAGGAAGCTCATCGCTTTACGTGTAAGAGCAGACGCAAGATGTTTGCCGCGATGTTGAAGCAATGTAGCTGCTGGACCCAGATAACCCCGCTTACCTCGGAAGAATTCGTTATACTTCACGTCCGGTTTGGAAACAACAACTGACACAATTTTACTTGAAACTTCAGCTATGTGAATCCATTTTTCATTGAAAGGAGGACATTCAGACTTCCATCTTTGAATAACACCATGTCCTAATCTTTCACGGCTAAATCCGGCATTCACAGCTTCAATAAACTCTTCTTCCTCTTCCAGTCTTAAACTGCGAATAGTTACGTCTTCCGGAACTCTAGGAAGAAGCTTTGATCCATCAAGTGTGGCAACCATGTGGTAAAGTCCACCCTCAGGCTTATAGCCCCGCTCTGCCCACTCGTCAATTTTCTGGCTTCCAGCTTCAACAACTGTGAAGACCGTTTCACCCTTAACATGTTTTTCAATCTCCTTAACTAATGAATTCTCAAGGAGCTTCCGATTTGGCCTGTCAAGAACGCAAAGCCATTCAATTTCTTCACCCCAATGTCCATTGTTATACGCAATAGAACCTACGATTCCGTCTTCTTGAGCCACTAAAATATTAGAGTCCCATTCACTTATTTGAGAGCGAAGTTTCTCTTCATTGAAGGGAACAAACTCATATGATTCTCTACGAAATACATTAAGCAATTTAACTAAATCTGGCAGATCCTTATCGGTAAAACTTCGAATTTGAACAGTCATACTTTGTCTTTAACAACAGAGCTAAAGAAAAATAATAAATGTTTAGATCAGACCCAAATTATCGTGAAACTCTGATTTATTGTCGCTTACCACTTGTGCAGAGAGGTTTTCATATACTCTATTTACTCTGCCTATGCCGGTATCAAGGTCTTAGAGATTTGCATTCTTATTTCGGCATGTTCCTCTTTGATCTCGTTTCTTAAAACGATAATCTCTGAGCGAAGTCTCTTCTTGGATTCTGGAGCTAAATCTTTCGATTTTATTATGGTTCTTTCCGTTTTATCTATGTCCTTTTCTGCGGAACGTCTTATCTCTTCGGATTTCT
>DAOVGI010000059.1 GCA_030672475.1 Candidatus Bathyarchaeota archaeon | reverse complement strand
AGTTCTGTGCGGATCCTTCGTTTTAACGATGCCGCTTGCAACCAAGACACCTTCCGTGCCAAGCTTCAGAGCAGCTGTGACGTCTTCTCCATGGCTTATGCCAGCGCCGCAGAGTATCACGACTTCCTCGTTGATTCCTTTGACAAGCTTAATTGTGTTTGTGATAACTTGAGGCTTTGCCTTTGAAACTGGAATTCCTGTGCCTATGAGCTCAGGCGGTTCAATGGCTATAATATCCGGTTTTAGGGATGCTACAGCCGCGCTTATATTCGGATTATTTGCACACACGATGGAAACTAGGCTTTTCTTGCGGGTTATTCCAATTATTGTGTCAATCTCTGACAATTTGAGCTGCCTTTCAGAGTGATTAATAATAGTTCCAGTTGCTCCAGTTTCCTTCACAGCTTCCGCAAGCACATGTCCCGTGTGACTGCCTGGTTTGATCATATCTATGTGCTGGGCAAAAACTGGAATGTTTACCGCCTTTACGATAGCTGTTATGTCTGTGAATTGCGGAGCTACTCCTATTGTAACTCTTGTGTCAAGGCTTACTTTTTCAGCTTCTTTTGCGAGTTCAATAGCCTTCTTGCCTGTTGCTTCAAGATAAGTCTTGAAGTTGATGATTATCATAGGAGTCTGGAGTTTTTCTTGCAAGAGGTTTCTCACCTGTTTAGCCTAAACGTTTATTGCTAATATTGTTTTGCAGCAAAACTTTGAATTGTGAATGTTATGCAGGTTGTTTCAAGGTACAAAAACAGATGCTGCAATGACAGTGGTCCATAAGCCATTTTGGTCTCCGGTTGCAGATTGTGTTATGTTGGTTGTTCTAATTATTGACCCGCTGGTCTTGAACAGTTGTTTTCTCTTGTTCCACGATGTTTCCGGGTCAAATTTGATTCCCATGGTTGTAGCCAGCATTGTTGCAGCTAAATCTTCCGCGTAATCTCCAGCTACTTTGTCTGTCTGTCCGAAAGAGTGATGCTCAGAAACGTACCCGTAATTGTCTTTGCCTGATGGAATTGCTACACCTATTGATGCTGCAATTAATCTATGGGGTTCACTAGTTGAATTCTTATCCAAGACAACGAAGGTTATCTCCCCAGGCGTTATCATTTTCAAACCTTGCTTCTTTGAGAGGAGTTTGCAACTCGGCGGTATTATACTTGACACATTTACCAGATTAAAACGCTGTATACCTGCATCTCTCAAAGCCAACTCGAAAGAGTGCATGCACTCCTTATGTTTACCTACACCTTTCGTTAGAAAGAAATATTTCGGAATCATTTCGCAATAAATTCACAACATATGTTTATTAGCCTTTTGTTTTCGGCATTAGTATTTAGTTCTACTTACATTTTCGGTAGATAGCTTCTCTGTTAGTATGGTCATACCTGACGAGCTAGCGCGCGCATACATAACTTCACCTTCAATTTTCAGAATCTGATTCTTTGGAAAAGAAGTCCGTCAATGATTTTTGTAAACTCAAACTGTAAGTTTCTATTAGTTATAAGCTCTTCATTTAAATCGCTTGCATAGAAGGCACAATGTAATTCATTAACTCAAAATAAAAACCTAATGGAACCAGCCTAGACCCAAAGCATAAAATAATGTTCCGTTGATCTAAGGTTCAGGTTTATACAGTATTCCTGCGAGGAGGTTAGACTCGTAAGTGTTTGATGTTGTTTCGGTGGGGCATTTCACTATAGACTCCATTTCATTGCCAGATAAACATATGCCCTTTGTTATTCTAGGTGGTTCTGTGGCTTATGTTTCTTTAACTGCTAGATGCTTGGATGCAACTGTCTCTCTTGTTTCCAAGGTCGGCGGTGATTTTCCAGAAGCTTATTCATCGTGGCTTGAGCAAGAAGGTATTGATTTATCCGGGGTAGTTAACGTCGAGGGTGCACAAACAACGCGTTTCGAACTGAAATATAGCAGCGAATTATTAAACAGAAAATTGAGACTGAAGTGTAGAGCTCCACCGATAACTGTTGAAGATATACCAAAATCTCTGAAAGCAAAAACTATTCACATTGCTCCCATTGCTGGCGAAATCACATACGAAGTTGCTGAGAAATTGAGAAGCTGTTGTGAATGGTTGTCTCTTGACCCACAAGGACTGGTGCGAAAATTCGATGAAAAAGGAAGCCTCACTCGCGGCTCTCTAACCAACAACCACATATTAGAACTTATTGATATTTACAAGTCATCTTACGACGAAATCAAGGCTGCAACCGACCTGTCAAACCTAGAATCAGCTATAAAGGCAGTTCATGAATGTGGCGTCAATATCGTGATCGTAACCTTCGGAATAAAAGGTGCAGTGCTTTCTGTCGAAGAAACCGTCTATAACATTCCAGCTTACAAATCAGAAAAGTTCGTTGATCCAACAGGGGCTGGAGACGTTTTCATTGGAGGTTTTCTGGCTGAATATGCCCGTGGTGAAAGCCTTTTGTGGTGTGCAAGTGTAGGTTCTGCGGCGGCTTCACTTGTTGTTGAGGCTCCTGGTCTAACATCTTTCGGCAACAAGACAGAGATTTACCGAAGGGCACATGTACTTGATGAAAAAGGAATTAAGCAATGATACATATTGTATTGCGTTAAATCTGCAGAAGCGTGAAAGAGGTGTTTGATAATTGGGACGTATTGCCAAAGGTGTGAAATGCAGTGTTTCCGGCTGCAACAAAGAAGCTACACGATCGATTTCAGGAGACAAAGTGCGGGCAGCTCGGCTGAGAATCGCCAGTAGTGAAAGACGCGCTTACTTATGCAAGGAACATTACAAGGAATATAAGAAGAAGACCAAAAAAGAGAAAAAGGTTGAACAGTGGCGATATAAGGGAGCATAAAAGTCAAAGAGGGAGGAGATTTCATGCGGATACTACAATTACACTCAAACTTCATTGAATACAAGCCGATTCAAAAAGAAATAGCCCTGGCTGAAGAGTCTGAGAAAAAAGAAAAACGACTAGAGGAACTCGTTGTTTTGTTTACAGCAGTTGAAGCAGGTGACAATGAAGCAGTAGCAAAGAGGGCCATAGATGAAGTTCAAGAGTTTCTAGGAAAGCTGAAGGTGAACCGAATCTTGATCTATCCATACGCCCATCTAAGCAGCAACTTGGCAAAACCGGCAAACGCGCTAAAAACAGTCAAAACCATGGAAACCTATGCAAAAGAGAAAGGACTAGAAACATATCGTGCCCCCTTCGGCTGGAACAAACAATTCACAATCTCGATAAAGGGGCATCCCCTTGCCGAACAATCACGCACCATATTACCGGCTGAAGCAGAAAAGGAAAAAGTTTCAGAAGCAGTAGAAGCCGAAGAAAAACTGGAATCCTCTTGGCATATTCTCAAACCAAACAGAAAAATGATGCCGGTCAAAAAATTTAACTTCAAAGGATACAAAAACCTGCAAAAACTTGCAAGATATGAAACTTCAAAGGTTAGAGCAAGCCAACAAATGCCTCCACATGTTAAATTAATGAGAAGACTGGAAATCGCTGATTACGAGCCGGGAAGCGATCCTGGAAATATTCGCTGGTATCCAAAAGGTCGACTGATCAAATCCTTACTCGAGCAGTTAGTTAACACCAAAATGATAGAGTACGGAGCCATGGAAGTTGAAACCCCAATTATGTATGACTTTCAACACCCAAGCCTGGCAGACTACTTGAACCGTTTCCCAGCGAGACAATACATAGTAAAATCAGAGAATAAGGAACTATTTTTACGGTTTGCAGCATGCTTCGGACAATTTTTGATAATTCATGATGCACAGTTTTCCTACAAACAAATGCCGCTAAAAGTTTACGAATTAACACGCTACAGCTTCAGACGAGAACAAAGAGGCGAGGTTGTCGGCTTAAGGCGACTGCGAGCCTTCACAATGCCAGACTGCCACGCCTTCTGCACAGATCTCGAACAAGCCAAAAAAGAGTTCCTGATAAGATTCAAATTGTGCATACAAATCTTGGAAGAAATAGGCTTATCTCAAGAAGACTACGAAGTAGCATTACGCTTCACAGAAGACTTCTACGAGAGAAATGACCAGTTCATCGGATCTTTGGTTGAAGTGCTCGGCAGACCAGTTCTATGTGAAATGTGGAAGGAACGCTTTTTCTATTTCATAATGAAATGGGATTTCAATTTTATAGATAGTCAAGACAAGGCAGCAGCCCTCTCCACAGACCAGATAGACGTTGAAAACGCAAAAAGATATGACATAACATATGTCGACGAAAAAGGTGACAAAAATTATCCGCTGATTATGCACTGTTCTCCAAGCGGAGCAATAGAAAGGTGCGTTTATGCACTATTAGAAAAAGCCTACAAGAAACAGAAAAACGGCGAACCGCCAATGTTTCCGTTGTGGCTCTCACCAACCCAAGTGCGAATAATCCCATTGTCGAACAAACACATTGGACATGCTGAAAAACTGGCTGATACCCTTAAGGCACAAAACATACGAGTGGATATCGACGATAGAACTTTAACCTTGCAGAAGAGAGTTAGAGAATCTGAAATGGAATGGGTTCCCTACACCATTGTAATAGGACGAAAAGAGATTGAATCAGGCATACTCCCTGTAAGAGACAGAAAAACTGGAAAAATACGCAAGATGAAACCGGAAAAACTGATAAGGGAAGTCGAGGAAATATTGAAAGGCAAACCCTTCAAGCCGCTGCCTCTTCAAACACATCTGTCAAAAAGGCCACAATTCTACGGTTAACAATGATTGAAACAGCCAACTCTTTGCGAAAAATTTATCAAATCTTAACCGTTAAACCATGTTCTCCAGTTTGGAGGAAAGAAGCCCTTGGAAAAAGAACTACTCATATACGTAAATGGAGAACACTATCCCAAATCACAAGCAAAAGTGTCAGTTTACGACCATGGACTCTTATATGGCGACGGCGTATTTGAAGGAATCCGAGCCTATAACAGCGTAGTCTTCAAATTTAAAGAACACATAGATCGGCTATACCGCTCAGCACGCGTAATAATGCTTAACATTCCATTAACAAAAGAGGAAATGACAAACGCTGTTTTGAACACGCTGCGAAAAAACGATTTGCATGATGCATACATACGCCTTGTTGTCACTAGAGGCGTTGGTGATTTAGGACTTGACCCAAGAAAATGCCCAAAACCCACAGTGATAATCATAACCGATGTCATAAAACTTCATGGAAGCGAAGCAAAAGAGAAAGGAATAAGAGCCATGATTGTATGGGTGAAACGAGACCCCGTGGACGCAACTTCCCACGAAGTTAAATCTCTAAACTATCTGAACAGCATACTAGGAAAGATCGAAGCAAACATAGCAGGTTTTGATGAAGCCATATGCCTAGACAAAAACGGTCACATAAGCGAGGGAGTCGCTGAAAACCTATTCATAGTTCAAAATGGAAAAGTCATAACTCCGCCAACATCAACCGGTGCTCTAGTTGGAATAACAAGAGGTATCGTCATGAAACTGGCTGAAAAGTTTGGATACAAAGCCATTGAAAAGACGATCACACCGACAGATTTGTTCACAGCGGACGAAGCCTTCTTCACTGGCACAGCAGCAGAAATAGTGCCAATAGTAGAAGTGAACAAACGAATCATAGGTGTAGGCAAACCTGGACCAGTAACACGGCGTCTGATGCAAGAATTCGAAAAGATTGTGCGAGATCCCAAAGAGGGAACACCCATCTACCAATAAAGTGAAGTTAGCTGGAATAGTGAAAATTCGACTGCCTATGCATTCTTTTCCATGAACCGTTCAACCTCGTTAAGAGCCTGTTCAAGGTTTACAACTGGCGGAAGGAAAACTCCTCTGAAATGTCCTGATCCGTAAACTGTGTCAAAGCCTGACCCATGAACGAAAAGTACACCTGTTTCCTTCAGAAGCTGCAACACAAATTCACGGTCACTCCTCCATCTTGATCCTACTCCGTAGACTTTTGGGAAGACATAGAATGCTGCTTCTGGTTTTGCGCAGCTCAGCCCTTCCATGTTATTCAGCCTTTCCCACGCGTAGTCTCTTCTCTTCTTAAGCTTCCCAATCATCTCTTTGATATGCTCTTGTGGTCCAGTTAAAGCCGTCGCCCCAGCTTTCTGAACTGGAGTGTTCACGCACAGCCTTATTCTCGCTTCCTTTAAGATGCACTGCTTTAACTCTTGTAGCTGGTTGTTTTGCTCGTGAAAGTATATGTAACCGAGTCTCCATCCAGTCATTAAGTATGCTTTTGAAAAGCCGTTTAATCCTATTACTGGGACGTCCCTAGCCAAGTGAGCTGTGCTAGAAAATCGTTTTTCATATATAATTTGATCGTAAATCTCGTCTGATATAATCGGAACTCCGTTTTCGCCTGCTAAATCTATTATCTGCTTTACAATTTTTTCTTCATAAAGCGCACCACAAGGATTGTTCGGATTAATAATCACAATCCCACGCGTTTTCTCTGAAATTTTGCTTCTTAAATCATCAACGTTTGGTTGCCAACCATTTTCCTCAACAGTCTGATAAGTTACTGGTTTTCCACCGAAGAATTTAGCATATGCAATATAAGGCGGATAAGTAGGTCCAGGAAGAAGAACTTCATCACCAGCGTCAATAAGTGCTGCCATAACCATCTGTATACCTTCAGAAATCCCCGTAGTAACAATAACATCGTCAGCAGAAACATCTACACTATTAACTCTCCTTTCCTTTTCACTTATGGCTTGCCTAAGTTCAGGCAACCCCTCAGAAGGAGAATAACTATTTGCTCCCTGTTCAACGGCGCTCGTCAAAGCTTGCTTAACATGCGAAGGAGTGTCAAAATCAAATGCAACAGGGTCCCCTATATTCAAATAATATATTTTCTTCCCAGTTTTAGCTAGCTCTTTCGCATAAACAATAACGTCACGGATAGCATATTCTATAGTGCTCACCCTTTCGGTAGCTTTTATGTCTTTCAACCCCTTCATCCTCTGAAATCGATGTTTTGGTCTCTTTAGAAAATAAACATTATGGAATGAACGCCTGAGTTTTAATGCTTATTCATCTAATAATTCTTCCAGTTTAATGCAACTAGCCTGTTCAGTTGGGCTGGAAGAACAATGCCTATTCAGGTCGAACACTCGCTACTTCGCTGACGTTAGAAATATAGCTGATGACTTCAGACTTAACAGTCCGCCCCTTGCCATGAGACTGGTACTCCTCCCTCACTGATTACAGTTACTGTGATATTAGCACCCAAGCATTCTTCCCAGTTAAAAGCACAAAGCAGAACAACCTTTTCACCTGGCTTGACAACTATCTGGTTTTCTGGAAATATCTGCTCTAGCTGTTCGGGCTGACTTTGAAGTGATATTATTGCCTTCAATATCGTAAGGTTCCGCACGGAATAGTTCACGTTTTCAACAGTTACATTCAGGTATTTTGTTCCGCTAATCGATGTGTGTTTTAGGCTTATTATGTTAAGTTCTGCCATTGGAAGTGTGAACGTGAATTCAAACGTATGCTCTTCCGAAGCTTCATTCATAGCATGTACAATTAAAACCATGTCTTTTCCTGCTTGATCTGTCCAATCAGTAATGTTGCAGTAAAACGTTTCCGCCTGACCTGGCTCCATCGGGCCATAGGGTATCATAGGATCTGCCTCCGTGCCATTTATTTCTTCACCATCTACGATAATTTCTGTTATGTTGACTGTTTCAATGGAGGATGGATGATTCCGCAGTGTAATGGTGAAATGGTTCTTATCTTTCAAATCGAAGACTTCTTTCTCGTTTAAGACGGTGAATATTACTGGTGGCGAGGTTACTGCCGTAAACGTGTTGGTTTCTAGATCTTGCGATAGATGCGCTGTGACGTTAATTTTCTTTCCTCGGTATTCTTTCCAAGTCCAGTCAAATTTGAACGTGTGAGTCGAATTTGGTGTTATCTTCACTGATGGGTAATTTCTTTGTATGGTTGTGCCATTTTCCAGTGTGGATGTGATGTCTGCGACATTCACATAATTAGCTGACTCTGCAGAATTCAGCACTGTTATGTTAAAGTAATCAGTATGATTTTCGTTGAATGTTACATTTTGAATTTCGGTGAAAATTCTAGGTAACTCGACTTCTTCGATACAAACGTAACCTTCTTCCGTAAGAACCGTGATTTTTGTTGTTGATATGCCATGCCAACTCTTGTTACATGCGAACTGGATGTGCTCTCCAGCTGTGATAACTTGGGGTAACCTCGGTGACACGTCATCTTCTGTCAAGTCAATTCCTGCAACCATTATCGCGCTTATAGTCAGGTTAAGCTCCGAGTTTAGTTCACTCATTATTGTGATGTTAAATCTTTCAAATGTTGTTTCTGAATCAAATGTTGTGTCGATTATGTGAAGTTTTACTAATGGTAATGACGTCTCAATGTTTGCAGCTGGTGAATCTGGCGAGAAAACGTGTACAGTGATGTTTTCACCAGCAAATTCACTGGCTAATCTTCCCCAAGAGACATCAACACTATCTTTTTGAGCTCTAAAACATGTTATGTTTAAAGCTTCGC
>DAOVGI010000045.1 GCA_030672475.1 Candidatus Bathyarchaeota archaeon | reverse complement strand
AACAACTTTACCGTAACCGTAAATGCGGTCCATCAGAGCTGGATGAATCATGTTTATGCAGTCGAAGTTTCCAGCTCCGACCAAAAAGGTTATTGATGGTACAGGCTCTGTTGAAACTGCCATTGCAGCTGTACCTCCACTGTGCCATCGATCTCTCACGGTTATCGGGAGTTGTCCATCCTCAAGCACCGTTAGTAATGTTACAGCCTCTTCCTGATTCAGGTTCTTTATCTCGTCAATGTATAATATGCCGAGTGACGCTCTATGCACGTCTCCAGCGGAAACCCTCTGATGCTCAGGTGTTCCCAAACCACCAGTTTGATAAGGATCCCAAGCTATTGAACCGAAAAGCTGGGCACTCCTATGTCCTGTTGCATCAATAAAGGGTGCATGTCGAGAACTGTTGTCCACAATCAGTTTCGGCACATCTGATTGCTTCGCTCCTCCTATACCTTTGAGACTTCCCAAGCCACCTAATCTTGAAAACCACCATATAAAAACACCGAAGAAAATCAGACTTCCACCTGGAATGAATGTTAAAGGCACCAACCCAACAAACCTTCCAATAAGATAATCCAAAAAGTTGCTGCCATAATATTCTTGAAGAGGTTCTCCCAGAAACATTGGGTTTTCGCTCCATGTTTGCCAAGCCTGATACATGAAGTAGAAGCCTAAGGATATTAGAAGCAACCCCATCAGTATCAGAAACATCTGCAATCCTTTGAGGCCTACCTTAGTAACGAGTTTCCTTTTCAGCTCTTTGAGCTGCTCCTTTTGCTGAATCTTTTTTCCTTCACCCACTTTATTAATTGAAATTTTGGGCTGGCTTGGCACAGCAGGGTTCTTCCAACATAAGACATCAAAGATTTCTATACCATTCTCCTTGTAGATTTCAGTCAGTTTTTCAGCTAAAGCTCTTCCAATCAATGACTTTCCTGTTCCTGGATCGCCTAACAAGAGAAGGTATGGTCCTGGACTTATCATAGTTTTGGCTAACGGTTTGCGATTTTCCGGACTGCTCCAGCTTTCATACCATTCTGTGTTTTCAAGAAACTTCAGCTTATGCACCAATTCGTCCAGACACAAAAAGCATTCGTTTAACGCTTGATCCTGCCCGATGACCCAATTCATAAGGTTATCATCCACTGGAAAACGTTCGGTGTCTTTGAAGTTTGCCCAATCCCACGTCACATTGACAGTTTTTCCATTAACCTTTCGTTCCAGTATTTCAACTTCGTCTCCAAAGTAGTTGGACGGCAAGTTCAGACACCTTTACCTTTGAGAACATTTAGCAGACATTTCAAGTAAAACATGCTCTGCAATTATTATAGAGGTTATTTCAAACTCGGCAATATGATAGAAACGGATAACAAACCAGGCTCTGGTAACCCGGTTTTTCAGTATGTCTTCTTCCGAGAGGGTTAAAATAAGAGAATATGTAAGAATATATTTCTCCAATTAGTCGTCTAGAGGGCGTTTCCAAATGAAAACGCAATGCCACACCAAAGAAGATATTGTCAAACTGATTCAGGAAAAAGACATAAAAATCGTAAACCTTTGCCACATCCCTGAAGATAGCCGCCTTAAAGTTTTAAGCTTTGCAGCTAAAACTAAGGAAAGGCTTCACGAGATTTTGGAGTTTGGCGAAAGGGTTGACGGTTCAAGCTTATTCTCTTATATTGACCCGAACAAAAGCGACATATACATAATGCCCAGAGTAGAAACCGCCTTTATCAACCCATTCAGTTCGGTACCAACACTGAACATTTTATGCAAGTACTTGAATGAAAATGGAAAACCTTTACACATTGCCCCAGAAACCATTCTTTCAAAGGCTGAAGAAAAACTCCATTCCTCCACCGGCATCCTTCTTAAAGCCTTGGCTGAACTGGAATTCTACATAATCTACAAGCAGGAAGAAAAAGTTTTTCCAGAAGTTCCAGGAAAAAATTATCATGAGACTACGCCTTTTGCAAAGTTTGAAAACTTAAGGAATGAAACTTTGGTTACCCTCGCAAATATGAGTGTAGCCACAAAATATGGACATGCCGAAGTTGGCAGATGGTACTCAGAAACTGGTTACGAAATGGAACAACACGAAATAGAGTTTCTACCGCAAAATCTGAGCAAAACAGCAGAAAACGTAACCATTGCAAAATGGACCATCAGAAACACTTGCACAAAATACGGAATAGCCGTCTCTTTTTCCCCTAAACTAGCTCTTGAACACGCAGGAAACGGGATGCACATCCACCTTTGTGGCTTAAGAAAAGACAAGAACATTATTGCGGACTCGAAGGGAAACTTGACAGACGTAGCAAAACAGATGATCGGAGGGATATTGAAGTTCACGCCTAGCTTAGCAGCTTTCGGAAATACTGTACCTGTTTCATACTTGCGGTTTATTTCTCCTAAAGAATCACCTATGTGCATCTGCTGGGGAAAAAGAAATCGTTTGGCTTTAGTTCGCATACCCTTGTGGTGGAACTTCAGAAGAAAACTTGAGAAGACAGGTAGTTGCATGCGAACATTCGAGCTTAGAAGTCCAGACTCGTCAGCAAACTTGCATCTCTTGTTGGCTGCAATAACATTGGCCGTGCAATACGGATTTAAGCATCCTAAGAAGGCTATGAAAATCGCTGAAGATTTGAACGCTGAGAAAATGGTTAAGAGAAACAAGAGATTCAAAGCCCTTCCATTGTCTTGTAGTGAATCCGCAGAAAGCCTCCAGAGAGACAGGGATTGTTACGAGGCGGATGATGTTTTTCCAAAAAGAGTGATAGACGGAGTAATAAGCAAGCTGGAATCTTACGGGGATAGAGACTTACGAAAGAAGATGGCTGACAAACCAGAGAAGATTAAGGAATTCTTATTTAAGTACATGCACTGTGGATGATAATAAATGGGGCTATGTTACGCGCTTACGTATCGATGTTTTTGATGATACACGCAAGCTTTACTTGGGCAGAAACACTGTTTCTTCGTATTGGTGAAGTCTATACGTCACTAACTCCGTATTACAACTTAACATTTCACAAGCCACTCAACAAACAGCGAATGTTGAAGTCTGCATGAGAGGATGCCAAGGTGTTCAACTGAACTGGAGTCAAAAGATCGATAGAAGTCTGCTTTACACGCTGAAGTGATTAGGAGATGTCTCGCGGCCTTGTTACTCGTTGTTAACTTCATAGATTTTTGTTCAGCTCTAAAAAAAGTCACCATTCCAACATAGTTTATAACATTGATTTTCGAAGGTCTTTCTATGAGGCCTCAGTCTTCTACGTTTTCGCTCTGTCGAGGTGTGAAGGGCGGCGAAAAACTGGGTTTGGTCGATGCTTTTGTATACGATTTGCGCGCTGTTCAGTTCGAAAGGTATCTCACCAGCGTTTGGACCTGAGAATCGACGGTTTTGGAAACCGCCTTTCCTTCTTCTTTTTCACGCTTATGCAAATGTAATCCCATTTACGTACTCTAAATGATTCATTTTTTCCTCTTTTTCAGATAGTGCTTTTGCTCTTCGGTGACCTTAGTGGTATAGGTATTATTCATTCATTATATGTTTCACCAGTGTTTTTCCGGCAGCACAGACCTACGCGGCTGTATACAAAAGCATCAACCCGGTCTTTCATTTACGACTAGCTAGTCAGCAAAACTCAGTTCCAAAAATGTTTTTTGAGCGCTCGCTGGATATTGGATTGAAAGTTTCAACTCTTTCTGCCTTCGACAAATAGACGAGCAATCGTGTTTACAGAAAAAGCTGGATGTGTAGGTGGCGAGAAGTGTTCAAAAAAGCTTTTCATAGAAGAAGAATGCATAGGTAAATAACAACGAGAATATCGATGAGGATAGAAGTCATGGCAGATTTCAAAGTTTTCAACGAAAAGTACATCTTCTCAACAAAAGGTGAAATAGACTTCACAGACCTAACAGACGTAGTTCAACAGACAGTCTCCAAATCCAACGTTAGAAACGGGTTGGTTCATGTTTTTGCTCCGCACGCTACAGGAGTCCTTATTTTAACTGAGAACGAACACGGATTACTAAGCGACATCAAGGCTTTTCTTGAAAACATAATCCCTAAACATGAACGTTACAGGCACCCCTCAAATGCGCATTCACATTTAAGATCCATGCTCTTGCCACCGGACAAAACTTTACCAGTGATTGATGGTCACGTAGAAATCGGCACATGGCAATCCCTGATATTCGTGGAAACCGATGTTTATCCCAGAAAAAGAACAGTTGTAATTCAAGTAATGGGATTGTGATTCAGGGTCATGCACCATGTTTTTTTTTGACTTCCATTTCCTAAATAGCATTATGTCTTCAGGTGTTGTGCAGATGTATTCAAATCCGACGCGCTCTGCTTGAAAAGTAAGAAGGGCGGCACAGTTCAGCTATGGGTTAATGATAGCCAGATAATCGTGGAAAAGAAGACTTGGCAATAAATGTATAAGAAGCTATGGATAAAGAATGGTTAGAAGAAGAAATGGAGAAGAGAGCGAATAGCCATGAGAGAGATTGAATGGAAGATTCTTTCTGAACTTATGAGAAATGCCAAGTTAAGTGATAGACAGCTAGCCAAGAAGATTGGTAGTTCTCAACCCACTGTCACTAGGACAAGAAGGAGGTTGGAGAAGGAAGGATACATTAGAGAATACACGATTATTCCTAACTTCCGTAAACTTGGATATGGGATATTAGCTGTCACGTTTTTCAAGTATAAAAGACGTTTTGATGCGGCAAAAACTAAGAGAGCAAAGGAAATTCTAAGTGAGAGTTATGAGAAAGGTCCCTTTGAGATCATTATGGCTGAGAGAGGAATGGGCTGTGGATACAATGCAATAATGATTTCTATGCACAGAGACTACAAATCCTTTTCGGAGTTTACGGGTTGGGCACAACAGTTTTACTCTTTGGAATTAGGTGAAATTGAAAGCTTCCTTGTAAGCCTAGCTGACGAAGTTCGTTATCAGCCCTTAACTTTCTCATCCCTGGCCAAACACCTGCTAACACTTAAAGAAAAGAAGACTTGAGCACTTTTACGTGCGTGCGCCTACTACATCAAGTACAAATACACGCTGGCGCATACATATAACTAGGATTTATAGTTCAGATGAACTGCCGCGTGCAGGGATAAAGCGATTGCCAGTGTAATATGCTTCGCTCCTCGTATATTTTCGGATATCTCTTTATGGCTGAAATTTAAAAGTTTGCTTCTTTTTCAAGTCCATTAGTCTATCCAGATTTAGGTTTTTTTGCTATAATTCATGTCTTCGGTGGGATTTCGAGTCGGAGTGAATAGGTTTTTCATGAAAATCAATTGTGGACCTGAAAGATTCCCATCTTTTCCTTCACATTGATGTTTCAAGTTTGATTTCACATGTTGTAAGGCTTTCCGAGACTGTATCTTTACCTCTGTCTTTTCGTGCTTTATAAGTTTCGGCATAGTTCGGATTAGCGCAAAGCTTAAGTCGTTTGGCGAGATTACGAGTCCTCGTAAATCTTATGAAAGGGCTGGCAATGAAAACAGAGGTTTCACATGAGGCGGAAGAGTATCTTGAAGCCATTTATAGACTTCAAAGAAAAAGAGAAGTTGCCAAGACAACAGAGTTGGCAAACGAGTTAAACGTTGTTCCTGGTTCCGTGACAAACACGATACAACATCTGAAGAAGCATGGTCTCGTGAAGCATAAGCCTTACAGAGGAATCATGCTAACTGCAAAGGGTGAAAAGATAGCTCTCAAAATTCTTCGGAGACACAGGCTTGCAGAGAGGTTGTTAACAGATATTCTGGAAGCTGAGTGGGTCAGTATTCACGAGGATGCCTGCAAACTTGAACATGCTTTGACTAGAGAAGTAACTAGGCTTCTGGATAAAAAGCTTGGATACCCAAAGTTTTGTCCGCATGGAAATCCAATACCGACGGAAAATGGTGAAATAGAACAAGAAGAAGACTGTCTACCATTGGCAGAAGCCGATGTAAACGTGTCATGTGTTGTGGCGAGGATAATTGACGAAAAAAGGGAAAAACTGCTGGTTTTAAGCGTCAAAAGGATAATGCCAGGCGTCAGAGTTCATGTCGTTGAAAGAAAGCCCTTTGGCATAGTTTTGAATGTGGCTGGAAAAAAGTGTATTTTAGACTATGACATTGCTTCCAGCGTCCTTGTTAGAAATGTGAGGAATGGAAATTATGCGTGGCAGAAGAAGGCGGTTGCGTAAAAAGAGTAATCCACGGAATCTTGAGAACGTGGTTTCCTTAACATGTCTCTGCGATGGTGAAATGGCAGTGATTGCCTATACTGTTGGAGGTTTTGGACTTGTCCGAAGACTTGCTGAAATGGGATTAACGCCCGGCGTTAAGGTTAAAGTCATTCGAAAGGGACTTCTCCATGGTCCTTTCGAGATTGAAGTCAGAGGAGTCGCACTTGCTCTTGGTTATGGTGTGGCTTCAAGAGTGTTTGTTAGACCTTTAAGGGCGGATTCTGATGGTTAAAGGGCAATTGAGAATAGCGTTAGCTGGGAATGCAAATGTTGGAAAGAGTGTGATTTTTAATCAGCTTACAGGCTTGAACCAGATTGTTGGAAACTGGCCTGGAAAGACTGTTGAGAGGGCTGAAGGTACACTTTTTTTTGAAGATCATAAGATACGCATAATTGATTTGCCAGGAATTTATTCACTTTCGACTTTTTCTATGGAAGAGATTGTTTCAAGGGATTACGTTGCTGTTGAAAAGCCTGACGTTATAATCAACGTTGTAGATGCTTCAGCGTTGGAGCGCAATCTCTATTTTACGCTTCAGCTTCTGGAGCTTGAAGCGCCAATTATAGTTGATTTGAATCAGGTTGACTTTGCGGCAAAGAAAGGATTAAGGATTGATGTGGAGAAGCTTTCTGAAGCCTTAGGAGTGCCGGTTGTTCCCACTGTTGCCATCAGCGGAAGTGGAATAAACGAAATGCTTTCAACCGTTATAGCAGTGACAAGTGGAGAGAAGAAGCTTGAGCCGTTGAAGGTTAGGTATGGCAAGGAAACTGAAGAGAGAGTGGAAGCGCTTGAAAAACTTGTTTATGAGAAGCTTCCGCAAATTTGCTCAGTTTATAATGCAAGATGGATTGCAGTGAAACTTCTGGAAAGAGATTTGGATGTCTCTGGGAAACTGAAGAATTTTGAAAATGGAAAAGATGTTTTGGGTTACGCTGAGAAGTTGGCAGCTGAGCTTGAGAAGATACACGGTGAACCTTCACCTGTTGTTATGGCGTCAGAAAGGTATGGACTTGCAAACAGGATAGCGATGGAAGTCACTATAGTTGAAGCTCCTCCGAGGATAAGCTTGGAGCAGAAACTGGATGCTGTGACTACGCATAAGATTCTTGGGTATCCGATTTTGGTGGCGATTGTGGCTTCCATGTTTGCGTTGATTTTTGTTGGAGGAAACTTCCTGTCAGCTGGTTTGGAATTTGTGTTTGAGAAGTTGATTTTTTATGTTGAAGGAGTGCTTTCGTCATTTTTGCCTGATATAGCGACTGAACTGGTGAGTAAAGGGGTTTTAGACGGTGTGGTTGCAGGGATAACGATAGCTTTGCCGTACATTGTACCTTTTTACATAATTCTTGCGTTGCTTGAAGACAGTGGTTACTTGCCGCGTGCAGCGTTCCTTATGGATAATTTGATGCATAAGATAGGATTACATGGTAAGGCGTTCATTCCGTTGATGTTGGGTTATGGATGCAGCGTGCCAGCCTGTATTGGCTGTAGGATAATGGAGACTGAACGTGAACGTTTTCTAGCTGGTTTTGTGGTTATTTTGATTCCATGTGCTGCAAGAACTGTTATCATTTTAGGTCTAGTCGGTAGATTTGTAGGTTTGCCTGCGGCTTTAGCGTTGTACGCTTTTGACTTGGTTCTTGTCTTCGTGTTAGGTAGAATAGCGTTTAAAGCTCTTCCAGGAGAACCTGTTGGCTTGATTATGGAGATGCCGGCCTACAAGAAGCCCTCTATCAGAAACATAATGATGAAAACGTGGAGTCGGACAAAGGATTTCATTTACATAGCGCTTCCGATAATTGTGGCTGGAAGCGTCACGATTGAGGCTTTATCCTTGTCTGGATTCATCAATTACGTCGTTGAGGCTGCAACTCCACTGATCAGCGGTTGGTTGGGGCTTCCCGCAGCCACGAGTATACCTTTGATTTTCGGGATTTTACGCAAGGAGTTGGCGCTCATTCTGCTGCAGAACGCCTTAGGGCAGCAGGGAATGGTCATTCAAGATTTGACAAGTATTCAGATGATTGTGTTTTCACTTGTAACGATGATTTACATTCCTTGTATAGCCACTATTGCCACGTGTGTAAGAGAGTTCGGTTGGAGAAAAGCCTTGGCGACAACAATTGTTGACATAGCACTCGCTTTCATTTTAGGCGGATTAGCCTACAGACTGCTATCGCTCGTCATGATAACTTGACGCGCGGGCTGCTTGTTTTCTGGTGAAAGCTTCATGATGGTTACCGTCACGCATATTAAGCTAGTGAATCTGACTGAATCTGCAGTCACACAGCACAACCCAGAAATGTTTCCAGCTTAGCTTCCATAGACTGAACAGCTGAGAAGAGAAATGAAAACAGGAGCTTGACATGTCACAGCGCGAAGCAAAACTTGCCGAATCAAGTCTGACTGAATCTTTATCTAACGGTTTTGACACGCAAAAAAAGGATGGTTGTTGTTTAGTTTTTCGTGTTTATGGCAGCATATCATCTGGGAAATTGTCGCTTGCCTCGGGTGACTGGCTCTTGCAGTTAGCGTTGGCATAGTCAAAAGCTTCTTCACACGTAACATGCCCGTCGTTGTTTGCGTCCGCTTCGCCAGCCAGCATGCCCTGGTCAACGAAGTAATATGTGAACTGTCCGTTTTCGTATTGACTCATTTCCCATGAGGCTTGGTTTTCTCCGCATGCCATGCAAATTAAGCGGCCGCTGCCTGCAAGATCTGTCATACCGCCTGAGTAGCAACTGTCAAAGTAGAAGAAGATTCGTGTAGACTCGAAGGTGGAGAATTCTTCGGTTAGATCTCCGTCCCAAATATAATAGCTTGATTCGATCTCGTATGGAATGATACATTCGTCTTTTCGCTCGCGATCATTGTCTGCATTACGCAGGCTGCCTGAGCCATGTCCACTGTAAAAGAACACCACTTCATCGCCTGAATCTTCACTAGTTCTCATCCAATCAATTGCGGTAAGGATGCTTGCCTTTTTGGCTTGACCATCAATTAACAGGATGATGTGGCTGGAAATCCAGCCATAAACGGTAGTTAATGCATTGTAAAAATCTAGTGCGTCGTCGTCACAGTAATCAAGATCATACTCATCGCCTGCGTAATCTGATATGCCTATAATGACTGCCCATCTATCACTAGCTTGTGGAGGCTCTGAAACGACTCCTGTAGCAATTCCCTTCGAAGGTTTTCCGGGTTTCGGTGGTTTTCCACGGAACGTTTCATAGAATCCTAAGGGCGAAGCACCTCTCTGTTCAGCTTCTGGCGGAGCTTGCACAAAAGCAAACATGTTTAGACTTATGGTTATCGCAAATAGCAAAGCAACAAGAAAGGTTTTCCTTTTCATTTTTTTCTCTCCAAGGTTTCCGTGCGAATTAATCTCTTAACGACAGCTAATAAGACTTCTGAAATTTTCTTCTATAAATGCAAAACTTTTCCGCATTCGTGACATTCCAGCATGCACTTCAGAAAACGCAAATGAGCATACTGCAAAAATAATTCCAGTTGGGAAAAGCGGCAAGGTTAGGCGTTCTCGGCAAAAAGTGGTAACGTCTCCCGCTCAATCCCCTCATTTTTACGCTAGGTGGAAAATGGCATAGAGGAAGACATGTTTGACACCTACACGCTTTTCTTGGTGGACTCTCAAAAACAGATATTAAACCTAAATGTTACATGAATAGTCCATAGAAGAATGTTACCCAAAGTTATTAATATCATTGTGGGACTTGTTATTGTGACGAAGAGAGAGGAGTAAAGAATTTTGGTTAGAATTGGAAGGCTAAGCATTTCAGCGTTTGCAGTCGTCTTGATGTTCTCAGCGTTAGTGAATGCGCCTTATTCTATGGCAGCACAATCGCTGGCGAGGGGACCTAGGACTGAGGATCTTGTCATTTACTTCTACGCAGATGTAGATAGTGCTTATGAAGCGTTGAGGATGGGCGATATTGATGTGGTTGGCTATGAAATCACGAAGGATCGGTATGAGGATGCAATCGCTGACTTAAATATTGTGCTGGCGCCAGTTGCTGATTTCGGGATGTACCAGTTTGATATCAACAACAACTGCACCATCGCCAGCTATCCTGGCATACGTTCACCCACGAACTATCAAGGCTTCAGGCAAGCCATAGCATGGTTAACTGACAAGGATTACATCGTGGAAGAAATCTGCGGTGGATTCGCTGAAAGAATCGATCAGCCAATCGTAGCGCCGCTTAAGGGCTGGCGGAACGAGTCAATGTGGTATCCAAACTATCCCTACGAGTATGATCCAGCCGTAGCAGCAGCCACATTGGATGCAGCTGGTTTTGTGGAAGGCACGACGTCCAACCCATATTACGATCCTGCATTTCCAGGCTCAGTCGAGTACGTTAGAACCTATCCTGCTGACCACTTGCAGAAGGCAGGAGAAAACTTGGATGAATTAATAGTTATCATCAGGTTTGACGATGTTCGGCGCTACGATGCTGGGTTCCTTCTTGTCAGCAACATGAGAAAACACGGTATACCTATAACCGTGCCGCACTACTACCTACCAGATAGAGTAATGGGTGATAGGGATTACCACATTTATACTGGTGGCTGGGGCGTTGGAAGATTTCCACCGATAGCGTTGTACCAATTGTATTGCTACGAATTTTGGTATCCCTTTGGACCTAACTACGTTACGGGTGTTGACTGTAGCGGCTATCCTAATCATCCTGAACTTTGTGAGCTTCTATATGATGCTTGGCTTGGTCTTATCCCTTATGATGAAATTATTGAGAATACGAAAAAAGCGTTGGGTTACTTCACTGAACAATGCATTACTGTTCCGTTGTTCAGCGCTCGGAGTTACTGGGCTTACAGCAAAAACTTGCTGGGCATTGTTAACATAGAGGGCACTGGACTTGAAAACGACTACACTTTCATGAACGCCTACAAAGCAGATGGGTCACCTATTAGGTATGGACTCAAGAGTGCACCTTCTGCAATGAACAGTATCTACTCAGATTGGTTCTACGATTATCAATGTCTGAACAGGAT
>DAOVGI010000046.1 GCA_030672475.1 Candidatus Bathyarchaeota archaeon | reverse complement strand
GCAATAAAAAGGATTCTGAAAATCCTTAAAAATAGTTGAGAATTTATAGTATCTAGTGCTGTTAGGGCCGGTAGCTCAGCTTGGTTTGAGCGTTCGGCTGATAACCGAAAGGTCGAGAGTTCAAATCTCTCCCGGCCCACTCTAGCGCGCATTTTTTATGAACGCTATAAATGCATTTAGGAAGAATTATCGAGTTTCAGCAAACAACTCAAGTATTTGCTGTTGCCCCTTTCTTCATGGCGTATTTTTATGATGAGTTCCTCAAAGGGAAAACAGTTTCAGAGGCTCTCTTCAAAGCGAAGAATATTATACACAATGAACATGACGAATCTCCAATTCATTGGGCTGTTTATTCACTATACGGTAATCCCTTTGTCACAATAAAAGTTACACACTCTTAGATTCAACATTTTTAAATGATAAAACTCTTTAATTTACACGAAGTCTCCCTTCAGGGAGCTAAATCCAGCCAGTAAGGAGGAATTTCAAAGAGTTGGAAGAGAATATTTCGGACGACCCGATTTGGGATGACCCCAGAACTTGGAAGATCAAGTTTTACATTAGAAGCAAAGAAGTAGCCGAGCAAATGCTAGAAGAGAAGGGAGATAGTTTAACAAAAAAACAGAAAGAATCCCTTCAGGAAATGATTGACGAAGGTAAACGTGCCGAAGAAGAATTGAAGAAGCTAAAGGGGATAATAGAAGAGGAGAACAAGAACAAGCGTGAGTGGCAGTATTTCGGTTGAAAACCTTTGCATGTAATAGCAAAGCTTATGGCTAATATGACTCTTTATGTTTGCAGAATATAATCACACTGAACAGTCAAGCTTATAAAGCAGCTGCGTGCGCGCTGCATCGTAATGTGTCATACCTTGTCATAGTAGCCAGACACTCTGAGAAACGAACGCGCCGAGATTTATATGCATGGCTTTGTTTATCATGTAGCGCATATCACATTTGTCGGAAAGCCAACTTAGAGTACGGATTTCAGGAGATATCTCCATTTGTCCGGGGCTCAAATCCCACTTTCTACACTGAACATGAACCCTACGCACATCACATATTCCAAGTTTATGGCAGATGAAAAAGAAGAATACTTAGAGAACGCTCGCTCCGTGAACATGAAGGTCACTTCATTCTTCCTTGATTTTGGGGTCTTTTACGGTGAACAATATTATCAGGCTGACTGTAAGCCCCAAGATTATGGTTAAGATGAATGGGTAGACGGGGGAGACTCCGTAGAGGAATCCGCCAAACGTAGATGCGGGAACCGTTGCCAATATATTCATGGTGACGATCGTTCCCATGATTCTGCCTCTCTTTTCTTTTGGAATCAGATCAGCCAGTAATGCGTTGTAGGCTGGCATAATTAGACATCCTCCTATGCCGAACATTAGATAGACAATGACTAACTGCGGGAAACTTCGAGCTGATATGAAGAGGATGGTTGACGGTATGAAGAGAGAATAGGCGAAAAGTATGGATCTCTTTCTGCCGATCTTGTCTACCACCTTGCCAAGTGGGAATCCGAGCACAAGTGTTGTTCCAACCCAAGCTGTGTTTACGATGCCCCATTCCATCACGCCAATTCCAACCACATCTAACACGTAGAGTGAAGTGAACATGCGAAACATTGGTTCTTCAAAAGCGCTGACCAGAAATGCCAACGTAACGAATTTAAGAGTTCTGGGCATGTCTCTCCAAGCCTCCCGTATCGCACTAAAAGAGTCCTTGAAAGCCACCTTCAGCGCTCCCAGCTCGATCCGCTGAGGATTCTTCAGAGTCTCCCGAAGGAAAAACAGCCTAACAAACGCCGCAGCCAACATACAGAAGACCACGACTGTATAGACGATTCGCATACCTGGGACGATTCCATAAGTTTCCACTAAGAAGCCTGCTACTGCAGGTGCAATTATGGTGGGTATGTTTGGGATCACGTTAACCGCTGCGTATCCCATCCCACGCTTTTCAGGAGGAACGGAATCTGCCAATATAGCATCGAGGGCAGGCTGGTAGATCAAGCTAAGATTGGAGATAATCATTCCAATCAGAACAAACCTCCAATCAGGAGCAAATACGTAGAAGAGGAAAGAAAACGCGATGACAAAGGTCATCATCACAATAATCTGCCTTCTGCCATACTTGTCAGCAATGACAGCCCCAGGAATTCGAACCAACCCCAACACCATAGCGCCAACAGAACCCATCAAACCAATGATCACAGGAGGCGCTCCAAGCTCTCTAAAGAACGGCGATTCAAAAGAGAAAGTCATCGAGAACGTGAAAAAGACAAAGAGCCAACTGACAATTAGAGTAAGCAAGTTCCCTTGTATAAAAGAGAACTCAGCCCTGATCCTACGCAAAAGGTTACTCAACAGTCTCAGCTCACACTCACAATTTCCTAAGAATAGCTAACACCATCATAAATCCGCTTCGCCCGTTCAATGGCCACTAGCTGACCGAACACTCCTCCCCCGATTTTTGTGGGTATTGCCGCGCGCGCGGTTTGAATTCCATCTGTGGTGCGTGTCAAAAAAGCTTTTTCAATATGGAAAAGATATCTTAATTAATCTGAAAATCTCGATTTGACACTCGTAAAGAGATTATCAGGATGGAAAAGCCTAAAGAATTTCCGCAATTGGAAACGAGTAGATTGACCTTGCGAGAAATGACGCTTGACGATGTAGAATTCTATTTCCATCATTTCAACAATGAGAAAATAGTAGAAGGCTCCATCTTTCCAGGTCCTAAAAGCCTTGAGACGGCTAAAAAAGAGCTTGAACTATACTGTGTAAATCCCTTCAAGGAAAACCGTGGTATTCGATGGGGAATCATCAGAAGAGAACATGACGAGTTGATAGGAACCTGCGGTTACTATGATTGGAATAAGACCGCGCATCGAGCAGAAATCGGATATGATTTGGAACCTGCATACTGGGGGCAAGGAATTATGACGGAAGCGCTGCAGGCTGCGTTACAATATGGTTTTGAAAGAATGAGGTTGAACAGGATACAAGTACTCATTGATTCAAAGAATACGAGATCTGTAAAACTCGTTGACAAGCTGGGCTTCAAAAGGGAAGGAGTTCTTCGACAATACAGCCATTTTAACGGGCAATTCAGAGACGAGATATGCCTTTCATTGCTTAAGGAGGAATGGACAAGATCTTGACACCTTCGTTCAAAACTAGGACTGTGCAAATACAAGGTTTGTACGTAGAGATTGTGAAGCAACTGGAAAAGCTGAGTGAAACTGAATATTCAAGAACTAGACTTGAAAGGTGAGGAGCGAGCAGCAATCTTGAGAACGAAATCTAATTAACTAGTGCGAGTGCATGCAACGAGAGTTGTCATTGTAATGGGATCAAAGACCATTGTTGAAGAGGAGAAGATTGAGGAGACAATCAAGAACATCTCTAAAGACTCGTTCACAGTTCTTGACTTCATACATGTTTTCAAAGAGATGTACCCTGAGGATTGGAAAAACCTTGTTGAGAGATTCGGGCTTTTCGGAAGTAAAAGAAGATACACCGTAACGACTTACCTTTCAAATAGGCTTGACATATACTCACATAAACCTCAATCAATACTGGTTCTGTTTGCAAGATACAAGAAGGCCAAGTTCAAGGATTACAGAAAAACTACAAAAGAAGAAAGGAAAGTCTTTGGAAGCCCTTGGATTGCCGTCTTCAAAAAGAGACCCAGAAAAGAGAATGTCAAGTGAATTGAACACACCTTTCTGGCTTTTGGGAGCTTTTGAAGCTTCGAGCTCAAGTTGCATCACACGCGTTAGAAGGTTGGTAGAAACTCAGGGTCGAATGACACCGGAAAAGACGGCAAATCGTAGAATATTTTCACACTATGCGCGCGCTAAGAACGTTGGTGATCCATCTGCCAACTTTAAAGACGACGTATTAGATGAAACATTAAAAGAAGCGAGAGCGTAAACAATTATAATATTTATGGCTTGAACTAATGAGGCTCTTGTTCGAATGGGTACTCTCAGTCGTATATGTCGATATATTTCAAGAAACTGGCCGCTTTTTCTAGTTAGCGTAATCTGCATGCTTGTTAGCACGGTTGTAAGTGTGCAGATTCCTCTCTTAACCAGGGCGGCTATTGATGAGGTTATTATTCCGCTTGCTGAGGGGCAATTGGATATTGAATTGGGCAAGGCTATGCTTTTTGTTTTACTGTTGGAAATTGTGGGGTTCACAGCGGTGGTTGGCTTGTTTTCTTTTTTTCAGCGGTATGCAAACACTTACTTTTCTCAGAAATTGGTCTATGATATCAGAAACGACGTATTTGCTTCTCTGCAAGGCCAAAGTTTTGCGTTCTACGATAAGACTCACACAGGTCAACTTCTGTCGAAAGTGACAACAGACATGGATAGAATACGTAGGTTTTTAGGTTTCCACCTTGCTTTTCTCATAAGGTTCACTGTCCTCGTTGCTGCAACATTATATACGATGTTTACCATCAACACCATGCTCACCTTATTTCTCCTGCCGATAATGCCCTGCATATTTGCCACGTTCTATTCGTTCGGAAAAAAGATACGGCCACTCTTCACTCAGATGCGTCAGCAATACGGCAGCCTAACTTCTGACCTACATGAAGCCATTTCAGGGATAAGAGTCGTAAGAGCCTTTGCGCGAGAAGACTTCGAAAAAGAAAAGTTCGCGTCTCAGAATGACAAGTATTTTCAGACAACATTGGCTTCAGCCAAAATTAGAGGGTTCTACATACCTTTTGTAGGTTTTCTGATAGGCTTAGGCACAATCATAATCTTTTGGTACGGAGGATTTGAAGTAATCATGGGAAGATTGACTATTGGATCTTTAGTTGCGTTTAACGCGTATTTGGCGATGCTCGTTATGCCTATGCGTTTTTTTGGTATGTTCATATCTGGTTTCCACAGAACAATGGCTGCTGGCGACAGAATCTTTGAAGTCATGGACGCCGAAACGGAGATCAAGGAGAAGCCAAATGCACTTGCGATGCCCAAATTAAAGGGGCACGTAAAATTTGAAAACGTATCTTTCAGCTACGAAAAGGACACGCCCATCTTGAAACACATAACTTTTGAAGCAAAGCCAGGTGAAAACATAGCCCTTCTAGGGGCAACAGGTTCTGGAAAAAGCACTATTATCCGTCTTATCCCCCGTTTCTACGATGTGTCCTCAGGGAAGATTACAGTTGACGGCTACGATATTAGAGACGTTAAACTCAAGTCTCTTCGAAAGCAAATAGGCATAGTCGCCCAAGAAACATTCCTCTTCTCCATGACAATAAAAGAGAACATGATCTATGGTAAACCAGAAGCCAAAACAGATGAAATAATCGAGGCAGCAAAGGCTGCAAGGGCTCACCAGTTTATTTCAGCTCTACCCCGCGGGTACGATTCAAAGGTGGGGGAGAGAGGAGTAACCCTTTCAGGTGGTCAACGACAAAGAATCGCAATAGCAAGAGCTCTGCTGATGAATCCTAGAATACTTATTCTGGACGATTCAACTTCAAGCGTTGACGTGGAAACTGAGTATGAGATTCAGAAGGCTTTACAGGTTTTGCTTAAGAATAGAACTGCTTTTGTGATTACCCAGCGAGTTTCAACAATCAGAAACGCAGACAAAATTATCGTTCTAGAAGAAGGAGAGATTGCGGAAGAAGGTACCCACGAGACTCTTATGGCGAAGAAGGGCACGTATTATCAAATCTACCAGACTCTATATGAGACACAAAAGCCAATCGTTGACGACGTGCCAGAACATGCGCCCTCGAAACAGGAGGAAACTAAGCAATGACAGGATACCATGCGGGACCCAGACACGGACCTGGATCTAGACTTCGTCTAGATTATGAAGAAAAAAAGCACGCAAGGAAGATTTCGGATAGAGTACTGATGGCAAGGCTGCTTAGGTATTTGCTGGATTACAAGAAGAGATTCACAGTCACAGTCGTCGCCGTAGTTATAGTTTCGTTAACCGGACTTTTACCTCCTTATCTTCTAAAAGTCGCCGTTGACAGTTACGTGGAAAACAGTGACCTTACAGGATTAACATTCATATCCGTAATTCTAATCGGCGTTTGCCTTGTCAACTGGATCTCTGACTATCAACGAACATATCAAATGTCATGGATGGGGCAAAACATGGTGAACGAACTGAGGAAACAGCTTTTTTCGCATCTTCAAGAACTTTCATTCAGTTTCTACGACCGATCTGAAGCTGGTGAAATAATCTCCCGTGTCACCAATGATACAGACACTTTGAGCCAAATATTCGTCCAAGGAGTTGTCTCGTTGATCAGTGACATTTTAACCCTCATAAGCATCGTAATTATTATGCTTTTCCTGAGTGTACCTTTGACTTTAGCCGCGTTCCTAGTTATGCCTCTTCTACTATTGCTGATGCTTGTTTTCCAATCTAGGCTTAGAAAAGCTTACAGATTAACACGAAAGAAAATAGCAGCCGTTACAAGCAGATTCCAAGAAAGCATTTCAGGCATGAGAGAAACCCAGTCTTTTGCAAGAGAGCAAGATGCCATTAAAGTTTTTAGGCAAGTGAACGTGGAAAACCTTCAAGCTAACGTTCAAGCTGGCAAGCTTCATGCTATTCTAATGCCGGCTGTGCAGATAATTGGAGCCGTCGGAACGTGTGTTGTCTTATGGTTCAGCGGAATTTTAACTGTAAATGAAGAAATAACAATCGGAATAGTCATAGCGTTCCTCCTTTATGTAGGCAAATTTTTCGGACCAGTAGTCGACTTGACAACGTTTTACAACACTCTTCAGTCAGCCATGTCTGCAGCGGAAAGAATATTCGTCACTCTTGACACAGAACCTGAGATTGCAGATGCTTCTGACGCAATTGAACTTTCACACGTAAAAGGAAAAGTCACATTCAACAATGTAACTTTCGGTTACGACCCAGCTCGTCCTGTGCTAAAAGACTTTAGAATCCACATTGAACCTGAGAAAACGTTAGCCATCGTAGGTCCAACTGGAGCAGGAAAAAGCACCATTGTGAAGCTTCTCAGCAGATTTTATGAACCACAGAAAGGAACCATAACAGTTGATGACTACGACGTTCAAAAGGTAACCTTGAACTCTCTCCACAAACAGATGGGGTTCGTTCTGCAAGAACCGTTCCTCTTTTCCGGAACGATCCTGGAAAACATAAAATACGGAAAACTCGACGCGTCCATCGACGAGGTTAAACATGTTGCAAAGGTTGTCGGAATCCATGACTTCATAAGCAGCCTTAAACAAGGATACAAGACAGACGTCGGCGAAAGAGGAGCCAGACTCTCCGTTGGACAAAGACAACTCTTATCTTTTGCAAGAGCTCTTCTAAGCGATCCTCCAATCTTAATCCTTGATGAGGCAACGTCAAGCGTTGACCCATACACCGAACTGAAAATAAAGAAGGCACTCACAGTTCTCCTAAAAAACAGAACATCACTTGTCCTTGCGCACAGACTTTCCACAGTTAGAAACGCCGACACGATAATAGCCATCAAAGAAGGAGAAATTGTGGAGAAAGGAAATCATACAGAACTGATGAAGAAGAAAGGAATGTACTATCGGCTTTACAAGAAACAGTTCAAAGATACATAAATGCCTATTTTGTTGAGAGAGTAGACGGTGGGAACTCCACAGTGCTTACCTGTAAAGAGTACACCAAAAACGCTGAAATTTGACTGACGAGAGTTTTCAGCATATCTAAGCGCGCGCATTTGATCTCGATTTTTATCTCCATAGCTCCAAGGATGGGGTAGATGATGTCCTCTTGTTCTCCCACCTCATAGCGTAAAGTATTGAAATCGTCAAATGTAACCGCATCAACTTTGGTCAACACAAAGCTCCCCTTGTTTGCTATTTTCGTTCCACAAATTTAAACTTCCAGACCCAATAACGAAAAGATGACAAGGACAATAATGTGTGAATATGCACACGCGTTTTTAAGATAATTTCTTTGGAACAATAGTTTATCTACAAGGCTTAACCATAAACATAAGAGCCACACAGCTGGAAGAGGAGCTAGCATGAAAGAATACCAGATTTTGAAGAAGAAATTAGGTGTTCCTGATAGCCTGATGTCGGTTTTAACGAGACTAGTATCGCAGGAAGAAAGCCAAGGTTTAGCTTTGATAACGGAAGAGTTTCTCACAGCTTTTACTATTGCAGAAAAACTTGGAGAGAGTAACCCGGAGAAGCTTTCTTCAATGCTCAAAACCCTTTATCAGAAGGGCTTTCTTTATAAGAAGACGATTGATGGTGAAGAAGCCTATCGGTGTAGGAGCTTCTACGACATAATTCGATCACATCTCGAAGAACATAGATACAATGAGTTAGAATTCAAGAATCTTCATATGCTTCGGCAATACTATATGTCAACAAGGGTTAGAAAAACCGAAAAGACCATAAAAAACGGCGAGCTGAAATATTCTTCTGAAGTCATACCTGTAAAGGAAGCATTTTCCCCAAAACAATATGTACTGCCCACACAACAAGCCATTGAATTCCTGAGGAAAGCCAAAACT
>DAOVGI010000047.1 GCA_030672475.1 Candidatus Bathyarchaeota archaeon | reverse complement strand
AAGTGCACAAACTGGTGCCATAATCTCACTTGAGAGAAAGGAGATAGTATTTCACAAGTTGATGACAAAGAGCGTGGAAAAACTGAAGAACTTGGATGATGACGAGGACATCGCATTTGTACCAAAATTGCCAAGTGAGGTGGAAAGGGTTCCTACAATAAAAATGGGAATAAACAAAGCTTATCGAAAACTACGGTTGACATTAGGTGTGAAACCTGTCTCCGCTGAAATTGTACTGCTGCCAGTATGGGCCCTGAAGGTGAGACACAAGAAAAAACACACAAAACGCACGATATTCATAGATGCAGCCACAGGGCGCATCTTATCCGGACGTTTTCGAGCATATTAAAGCGATCTGCAAAAAACGTTGTACATGGTATGAAATGTTGACTTTTGGCTGCATGAATAAGCTTGGAGGAAGCATGCGCCAATACTTCAAATTTACTTTTCACAGTAATTTCGCGTGATCGGTTATGAGAAGCGTTCTAGAAGTAAATGCGAGTAATTGGAATCAAGAGGTCTTACAGTCTAACACGTTAACAGTTGTTGACTTCTGGCATAACCGTTGCCCTTAGTGCATCAGACATAATCTGGTGTTTAACGAAATTGCAGAAGAATACAAAGACAGCGCGTGCTTCCGCTCCAGCTTCATAGACCTTGGCGTATCTAAGTTCATAGGCGTCTTTCTTACACGGCGGCCTTTCATTGACCTTATACCAGCCACCTGACATAGATATTGCGTGCCCAATTGCTATTCTTCTAGCTTGACGGTTTTGCAGCATCTTCTTTCTAGATGGCCCATTAAGTCGACGCCTGCTTTGCTTCTTTCCTCTTCCTCTTTAAGATACTTTTCAAAACCTACTTCTCTCACGCGGTGGTAGTTTTCAACAACGAAGGGATACCAATCTCTTTGATATTCTGTGTGCTTGCAGGTAAGGTAATCGTCGCAAAGAAGACAGCTTCTGAGATTCTTTTCTTTAGCGCATTTCCTGTTCTCGCAAGGTGCACCTCCACCGTTCAGACACATAGGGCATTGCGCATTTGCAAACCATTCTAACCCTTTTCTGAACTCTTCGAACTTGAATGATTTTATCACATGCCCAACCCAATCATAGCGAACGGTGTCGACAAGTCTTTTTAATTCCCCTGCAATCATTTTCACTCTACCATTTCCGCTAGGGCATTGACCACAGTAAACGCCACATATTCCATATCGGAAGTTTTCGTTCTTCACTTCAAACAACCAAACAGTCAGGAGAGTAGTCAATACTGACTGAAATAGTTCGTGCTTGCATACACGAATTTGTTCATTGAGGAACGCGCGCGCAAGTAGGTACATGAAAATTAATGGTGCTCCGGCCGGGATTCGAACCCGGGTCTCCGGCTCGAAAGGCCGGAATACTTAACCGGGCTATAATCGGTAGAGTTCATTTCGCTCTTCTACCGGAGCCCTATTACCAGAGCATTACGCAAAATACATTCTTCATTCGAATAAACTTTATCCTTCCAAGGCTGTTTTCAGGCACTGTTTCAATGGTGCAAGAAGAGTTTCTGCGTTGTTCAATGTTGGTGCATAGAAGGCTGTTTTCGCAGAGTTTGTCATTATTGTGTTTATTCCAAGCATTTTAGTCCATGAGACAACAGTGCACACATCTGTAAGTACGTGACCTCCACTTTTCTCTATTTTCTCAATGCAGTCTCTGACTCTTTCCTTAACGTAACGTGAAGTGCAAACCCAAACTTGTGTTCCAGCTTTGACCTTCTTGTTGACCATCAACCTCGCAATTCGTCTGATCTCGTTTGATGAGCAGTGAGGGCATCCTATGAAGATCAAGTCTGGCAGTGTTTTTTCCGTAGTTGACAAGATTTCAATGGTGCTCTTAAGGTCTTTTGCTTCTACAGTTATCTTTTCGATGTTTCCTCTTTCTTGATGATAGTCATAATAGAACATGTTGGTCATGCCTGTTGTTGCGAGTGCAGCGGCTAGCTGTTTGAGTTTCTCGTCTGAAATGTTATTCAAACCTTGAATTATTGGAATCTTGTCTTCTAAAATCTTGCCTAGGTGAATCCCTAAAGCGCCAAATTCCGTTTCGTTTTGCAGTGTGGTTTTTATGTCCACTAGGATTCTTGGTTTTCTGTTTTCAGCTTTGTGCATTCCATAATCTGGTGTTTTTCCAATTATTGCTGCTGCAAGAGCGCTAGGTCCGCCCTCCCGGTTTGTCCATGCCCCTAGAACGGAATTGACGTAGACTACAGCGGAGGATTCAGCCCATGCAAGATGAGAATCTGGTTTTGGCTTTTCCAGATAGTATGGTGTGCACGTTAAAGACATTGTCAAACCCATCTTTTCAAACTGTTTCAGAATGTTCAACTGTTTTTTCCGTAGACTTTCTGGGAGTTTTCTGCCCAGATATTCGGTGTCGAAGCTCTGCGGATTCAATGTGGTTTTGACTTTCGCTTTCCCATGAGCATCTGCTAATGTTTGCAGAAATTCTGCCGGTGCGTCGCCAAGCGTTTTGTATGAAACTCCAGAAACATGAGCAGATTCTATTGGGATGAGTTTTGTTGCGTTAAAGAGTTCTCCAAGGCGGGCAAGTATTTTCATGCATATTTGATTTGCCCAGCCACACTCGCCGTTGTAGATGCGTTCCTCCTCTTTCGTCAAGTGCATACTAGCTAGGTCTCCATATTCCTTAATACCTTAACAACGCCTGTGTAAGCGTTGACTTCCACTGTGTCGCCGGTTCTGATTCGCCTAATGTCAACGTTGTCAATCATTGGGATTTCAGCGATTATTGCTCCTACAACGACAACAGGATCAGCTGTTTGATTGATTATCGCTTTTGGAGCCAGTTTTTTCTTGGCTAGAGAATACAACACGTAGCTGCCCACTGTTGAGCCATGTCCATGTGGAAAACATAATACCTTATCTTTTACGTATTCGCCCCGCAAATCGTGGTTTCTCTCAACTATTTTACCGTTTGCTGGGTCAACCCCTCCAAGGAAGCTTAGGGGCTTTGCAGAAACCAAAGCTTCAGCTTTACATTGTCCTTCAACGATAATTCGTCCCCTTAATGTTATCTGCTGCATTTTGAGCACTTAATAAGATATTTTTGCTGACAACGGTATTTCGCCTAAAATCTTTGAAGCAGCATTACCCACTTTTTCACGGTTTTTCTCATCTGTGTAGACACGCAATATGTTTATGAAGCCTTTAAGGACGTCAAAAATCTTTGAAACCTCACTTAAACGTTGCGGAATTCTGTTGCCTTTCTGTGTCTTGTAGAATACTGGTATCTCCCAGGGCTCCATGAGAACGGAATGATGGTATGGAACAGATGTAACGGTTGGCACATCAATTGTTATCCTGTCTGTTTCAACTTTTGCCTCTTCTGCAATTTCAGCCTGTAACTGTCTTCTGTAGTTCTCGCGGCTGAAAATGTTTGACACCATGGTGTCTTTTTCATAGAAGGTTTTTTCGTAAGCACATTTCATCATTTTTCGTCTTTCAAGTTTTCTAATAATTTCTCTTGATTTCTCACAGTTTTTGAGCATAGTCCAAACTGTGTAATCGTCCATAGCGAGGTATTCCTCGGGAGTTTTAAAATCGACTAATCCTAATTCTTCGTTCGCCTTTTCGAGAGCCTTTGCGATCATTATTTGTGCTGCTCTTCCAACACGATGGAAATATATGCTCTTGAATGATTCTATTCTCGCTATTATGAACGACTCGAGGGCTGAGAGTGCACCTAAGTAGACTGCAAGATCTTCGTCTAGGACGTCTAGGGTTTGTATTAGACGGAAAACGTCTACGTAACCGTATTCCGCGCCAGTATGGTATGTGTCCCGAACAACAAAGTCTAATTTGTCAACGTCAACAGAGCTGCTTATTATCTGATCCAGAAAGGCTTTCTTAGGTTTGTGGAGACGGCCTACCGCTAGTTTTGCAATTTTGTCTGCATTATATCCAAGCTTGCTGAGTATCTCTTCTAATTCGCTGTTTTTGATTATCCATGATGTCATGTCCTCATGTGTCTTCTGAAGCTCCTTATCTAGTAAATGTTCAAAGATGTGCGAGAAAGGTCCGTGTCCAACATCATGAAGCAAAGCTGCAATCCTAACGTTTTCTGCTTCGTCTTCGTTTATGCGCTTGGAAATGTTGGGGTTTTCCACAACTCTGCCAGCCAGATACATTACACCGACAGAATGCTCAAAACGTGTGTGATTTGCCCCAGGATAAACATATTCTGAACCTGCAAGTTGACGTAGCCTATGTAACCTCTGAACTGGGAAAGAGTCAATGATTTCTCTCTCCTCTGCGGTTATGTAAACATATCCGTGAACTGGATCCTTTATCTCGCCCCAAAAATCTGTAGGCATCAACAGTTTTCTCCCAGCTCTTGTTAAACAATTATTAGTGCATTCACCCTTATATTGGCTAATACCAGAAGCCTTGAGAGATGTAGAAAATGGGAAAGAAAGGCTTTTTCATATGTGTTGAAGGGTTGGATGGTTGTGGAAAAACAACCCAAACAAAACTACTTGTGGAAAGACTAGAAGCAAAGGGTTATGACGCTGTATACACTGCTGAACCGAGCCTCGGGAAAATCGGAAAGTTCATCAAAGAATATTGTCTTCATGGTGAAAAACGTGTTTCCAGTATTGTTGAGGCATTGCTGTTTGCTGCTGACCGTTTCGAACACGTGGAGAACGAAGTTGTTCCCGCGTTAGATGAAGAAAAACTGGTGATCTCCGACCGCTATGTTTATTCATCTTTAGCTTACCAAGGGGCAGCTGGACTTAGTTTAGAATGGATTAGAAAAATAAATGAGCATGCGAAACGCCCGGACTTGGCAGTCTTCATTGATGTTGAACCAGAAACCGTTGTTCAAAGGTTGAAGCCTACGAAATCTGTTATGGAAAACTTGGGAACTCAGCGAAATGTGCAGAAAGTCTACATGAAACTTGTTGAGAAGGGAGAGCTTGTAAGAATAGATGGGAACAGATCAAAACAAGAGGTTGCGGATGATATTCTAACGGTTGTTTTAGGGTTCTTGGAGAAACCAAGTTTAACCAGTTGAAAAGGCTTTCAATATTCTTTTGGAAAACATCTTGTTGATTCTGTTGGCAACGAAATCTGTGATCTCCTTTGGTGACACGTGTCTGGGGCCTCTTTCGTGGAACACCTGAATTTCTGTTGATTTCTTTTCAAATGTGAACCGGAGTATATAGTAATCAAATTTCAGTGGAGTTTTCTTCTCATTTTTCCCTTTGTAATAGCGTAGGGCACAAAAGAAATCCATGATTTGAAATGGCTTTCTGTTTATAATTTTCAAGACGCGGTTTACTTCTTTCTCGTCCAAGTAGTTGAAACCGTTATCTTC
Organism: Candidatus Bathyarchaeota archaeon; assembly: GCA_030672475.1. Taxonomy (GTDB): domain Archaea; phylum Thermoproteota; class Bathyarchaeia; order Bathyarchaeales; family Bathycorpusculaceae; genus SOJA01. The sequence continues at coordinate 3,210 of DAOVGI010000047.1, read as the reverse complement.
TGCTATTCCGAATTCAAAAAAAGCAGTGCATTGAGGTATCGAGGGAGTGGCAACATCTTCAAGAGTGAAAGTTTCATCGTTGGATTTGCGGAACACTTGAGTTATAGCTTGTTGCAGCCTTTTTTTTGAAGCTGAAACAGTAAAATGCACTGTTTTGTGGGCATCCTCCGGAAAATTTTCGTAAAATCCTAACATTGCAAGTTTTCGCCTAAACTTTGGCTTTTCTTGTTTTTTCAATGTTTTCAAGCAGGTTGGAAAGCACTGCGGCCAGTTTCTGCAGTTCCTCCATGTTCTCTTCATGTTGCATTTTGCTTTGAATTTCTTGAACCTTCACTAAAAGCGTCGCCTCAAGTTTACCAAGAACCATGGAACCTGTTATTTTTGACGCCTCCTCTCCTTCTTTCACTATTATAACTTTCTTTTCACATTTTGCACACCAAAGATCTCCACTTTGCAAACGGAAAAGCGGGGAAGCGCAAGCGGGGCAGGCGAATTCTGTTAATGTTGCACCTTGACGCAGTAGGTCAGCCATCAGTTTGATGTGTTGTTCTTCGTTTTGGTTTTTCGCCAAGTTTAAACCCTCAGAAATAGATAGATATAAAAGACTATATAACTTGGTTATTACGAAATTGCGTCAGGTGGCAGACATGGTTAGAAAGAAGAAACTGCAGGAATATGAAGAGAGAGTAAAGCAGGCATTATTTGTGTTGGGAGAGGTTTCTGAAGATACTACTACGCCTAGAAACATCAGAAGAGCAGCAAAAAACTCCATGAAATTTCTGCAAACAACGGAATACACACATGCCGTTAGAGCCTCGAATGCCATATCAACCCTAGATGAAATTCTACAGGACCCGAACATGCCGCCCTACACACGAGTAAAATTGTGGAACGTAATGAGCCTTCTAGAAGCAATAAAAGATTAACTGGTGCACTAAATGATCACTTTTGCTTCTCGAGTTTCATGAAGATTTCGGCTTCGTTTACGCAGCAGAGTTGTTCAAACATTAATCCTGTCTTAAATTTTTAGTTTTTATATCCTGAAGGACAGTTTAATATGGTGTGCGTCATGAGGAGACGTTCAATTTTCAAGAAGGTGGAGCAGTGGGAGATTTACAACCGGATAGCAGGACACGATAATTATGCAGATGTTGACAAGAAGTTTCTTCCAAAGGAACGGTATGATTGGACTCTGCTTACGGAGATTGAGTTGTTCAGGAACGCGGTTAAAGGATGCGAGAAAGTTTTGGACATCGGTTGTGGTACTGGTCACCCATCATTATATATCGCAGAAGATGTGAGGTCAATTATCGGAATCGATAAATCAGAAAGGATGATTGAAACAGCAAAAAATAGGCTAAAGAGAAGCAGGATAGACAACATAATCTTCAAGGTTGAGGATGCTGAGAATCTGGAGTTCAGCAGTAAAAGTTTCGACGCGATCATTCTATGTGGTTCTTTGGCATCTTTGTCGAACAAGAAAAAAGCCCTGCAGGAGATTAGAAGAGTATTAACGAAGAACGGAAAAGTCGCTTGCATAGAGGCGAACTGGCTATACCAATCGATGCATGAACGTCATTTTCATGGAGAGGGCAACTTTGTCCTGACGGAGAAAGGCCTAATAAGATATCGTTATGTGAGGCGTTCGGTACGTCCTCGTATGGAAACAGATTATCGCTGCGTTATCAATCCAAACAGCGTTCTCGGGAAAAAACTGTTGTCCAACCATCATTTTCTTGAATGCAAGACCTTGAAAACAGAAATGAGTATTGAAGAAGTGGAACCTTACTGTGACGAGATTGAATACGATGAGCAAGAAAACTTCGACGGAGAAACTATCGCTCGTCTCTTCAAAGAAAACGGCTTCAAAGACATAGTTGTTAGTGGATATGGAATAATGTATGACCTGTTAAACAATACAGGCTTAGTCAACAAAATGGTATCTTACATGAAAGAATTAAGCAAAGCAGAAGCAAACATTTCAGAAGTTCTTGATCCCTTGAAAACGGAAATGTTATTCCTCACATGCAAGTGTAGCTGAAATGGTGTCCAATGAAAAATAGAGAAACAGGAAGTTTACAGAGAAATCGCAGCTTCAGAGTGTGGTAAACATCACCTAGAATGCGCGATGATTCACTTCTTGGAGAATTTCAGTAATTTCATTCAGATTCCTGATATTGCGGTCTCCACAACCACACTCAAGCCCGATTTTCTTTGCGCCTTCCAACTCATCACAAGCATCACTGATAAAGAGAGCTTCTTTTGGCCTAACGTCAAATCTTTCTAAAACTGTCCAGAATGCCTTCTTATTTGGTTTACATACACCCAGATCATGCGAAGTGAAAATCTCATCAAAAATTCTATGATCCACTCCAACTATTTCCATTTTTTCAATCTTTTCCAACTTGCTATCGATTGCGTCACTTAAAACGACTAGAATGTACTCTTTCTTCAGCTTCCTCAATAATCTGTTAATCCCAGGCGGTCTCCTAAATTTCCTCCATATTTCCTTTTTGTCAACCTCTGTCCACTCATCCACTAAATCCCTAGATAGCCCAACACCTTCTAGCCATCTCTCATGAGCTTCTCGTAGGCTTATCTTTCCAGTGAACACTAATTTCTCGATTTCACACCAGATTCTGTCACTTTTCTTGAAGTCAAATACGCCATGTTTTCCAAGAAATTTTCTCACAGCTCTGTCCGCTATTTCCTTACTCCCCGTGTAAAGCACGCCTCCTGCATCAAAAATTATGAGCTTTATCATACTCATATTTAGTATTCGATTCAAGATAATTATTTTTGTGCCAAAACTTCTGCGAGCGTGCAACTACTAAAAAAAATCGCGCGTGTGCCTAGGGTTCAAACCGGCTAGGGCTTTCAACATTGCTCAATCTTCTGAGTCTACATGTGCTTCTGTGCTAGATAGATTATGAAGTATGGTATTCTCGAACACTTGTCATAATGTACAGGATCGCTTTTCTTAAGCTCTTTTCCGGGCTTGGGTTCAACGATTCTTCGAATTTTAAAACCTGCCTTAGCGATGATGCTAACGCATTGTTCAATTGTATGTGTGCAGTATTTGAGAGTGATAGTTTGCTCTGGACCGTACTTTACTTGCCATTTCTTTTTATCCCGTGAGAAGTAATCTTCGATGATTCTGGATGCGCCGATATTGCTACTTTCCCAGCGTCCCTTTGCCTCAAGTATTGG
>DAOVGI010000064.1 GCA_030672475.1 Candidatus Bathyarchaeota archaeon | reverse complement strand
CAGGTATATGGGTCATTCCATATCCAACGAACGCGACGCGTACGGTTCCAGTAGAGTTGTCAATTTCTGCCATGAATATTATGATTCCTTCAGACCAGAAACCTGCAAACCAGTCGTCAGGGTCAACGACCACGCTGACTGCTACGATGTGGGTATTGTCGAAGTTCATTACAATGTCGAATCCAGCGGGATCCCAGAACGGTTTCAAGTCATTGTGGTCAGAGCCCAGCAGCGTTACGTCAACATCGAATGTTGAGCCTGGTCCAGAACCTATTATTGTGTCAGGTGTAACCTTTAACAAGGGCTCTGGAGGATACACGAACGGTTTTGCATAGATTCTGACTACACCGTCTTCACTGGTATGTGGGATAGGAACTGAAGCTTTGTCAGGAAGGTCTGTTGAGGTGAAATGTATCAGAGTGTCAAGGTAGTCGCCTGTGATTTCGAAGTCCCATGGCACATAAATCACTGTGAAGGTCATGACAAAGACTGTTCCGTCGCCATCAAATCCCGGAATACCCAACGTTGAAGCGGCAGCCCAGTATGTTCCGGCTAATGCATCAACAACATCTTTGACTATCAACTCTGGAGCATGTATAATTCCAGCGTATGTGCTTGGCGGATTAGGACTTGGAAAGTCTTCAACTGGGACCGTGAGTGTGTGGCTATTGTAGGCAAGCATAGTTGTGTTCCAGCTAATCTGAATGTCAAGACCACCCAGATTCGTAACGTCCTCAACTACACAAGCAATTGTGAACGTTTCACCTATATCGTGAACCTCAGTGAGCGCAGGAATGATTTTGACGACTGTCGATTGCGCAAATGTAATTGGCATCGCTGTTAATGTTAGACTCAGGAAAAGCAATGAAACAAGCGTTAGAACTATTGCTTTCTCTTTACGCATGTTCTTTTTCAATTTTCTCCTTTCTCCTATATATTAATAGCAATTATACAAATGAACTTCTGCAATTAAAAGCTTTCTGGAACTAAATTCTAGTTGAAATTCTGTTAAAACTTTTTAGGAACAATGGTTTTCAGACGCCTATGGTTTCAGTAATATAATATAATATGTTGGTTTTTTGGGAAAAAGTTTTCGTTGATGGAAACTATGTGGGTGTTCCTGTCATTTTTTCTTGCTGTACAAGTGGCATGCTACGTAATGTTCGTTGCCTACATCTATTATTTCAGGTTGTTTGGTTCGGCATATGTCTCCAATGTATGATGGACAGCGTGTGTGGAATCTGCATCCTGAAGGCATGTTAATTGGGCTTGGAATTTCACCTTTTAGAACTGTTTCAATACGGTTGGCTGTGGGGTCAGGTTCTGGTACTGCTTGGATTAACGCCTTTGTGTATGGATGTAGCGGTTCGTAAACGATTTTTTCGGTGTCGCCCATTTCCATGATCTTGCCTAAGTACATGATGGCGAGACGATCACACACGTGCCGTGCTAATGCTAGATCATGGGTTATGTAAAGAAATGAAGTTTTGTATTTCTTTACAAGCGAGGACATGAGATTAAGAATCTCTGATCTGATTGAGACATCCAACATAGAAACTGGTTCGTCTGCAACAACGAATTCAGGGGTGACTGAGAAAGCTCTTCCAACTGCGACTCTTTGTCTCTGTCCCCCACTTAGTTCATGTGGGTATCTCTTGAGGAACTCTTCAGGAGGTGTTAGTTCAACATCTTCAAGCATTTGGTTTACTCTTTCATCCAGCTCGTCTGGACTAGCGTCCTTTCTTAGAAGCTTCGCTGGCTCAGAGATTATAGAGTCCACGGTCATTCTGGGATTTAGAGATTCATACGGGTCTTGGAAGATAATCTGCATGTAGCGCCGTAACGGCCTCATATATTTTTCATCGAGGGATGTTATCTCTTTACCCTTGAAGTACACTTTTCCTGCGGTTGTTTCGATTAGTTTTAGTAGCAGTCTTCCAGTTGTAGTTTTTCCGCTGCCGCTTTCGCCTGCTAGACCGAAAATCTCCGCTTTCTTTATGTTGAAGCTGATATCGTCAACTGCACGCACAAATAGTTGTTCTTTCGAAAGAACAGTTCTTAAAAACCCCATCTTGATTGGGAACCATTTTCTCAAGTTTTCAGCTTTAATTATCAGTTCTTCCATGTTCTTCATCTCATTTCCGCGCTTGAGTTTCAACCAGATGACATGCTACAGAATGATTCTTCGCTATTTCGATTAGTCTTGGTGTTTTTTTCTTGCAGATATCCATAGCGTACTTGCATCTGGGGTGGAATCTGCAACCAGATGGAGGTTGCAGAAGGTCTGGCGGGGATCCTGGAATTGAAACCATATCCTGCTTTGCAGCTTTGATGCTTGGGAAGGACTCTATTAAGTCTTGGGTGTATGGATGTAATGGTTTTTTGAATAGGTTTACAATATCGCCGTATTCAACTAGGTTGCCCGCGTACATGATGGCGAGTGTTTGACATGTTTCAGCAATCATTGAGAGGTCGTGAGTGATCATGATGATTGCGAGTTTGAGTTTGTGCCTTAATTCGTTCAGTAGCTTTAGGAACTGTGCCTGTACGATGACGTCTAAGGCTGTTCCTGGTTCATCAGCAATCACTAAACTTGGATTGCAAGCCAGTGCCATAGCTATTAATGCACGTTGTTTCATTCCGCCACTGAATTCGTGGGGGTAATTGTCCACCCTTGAAGAGTCAATTCCCACTAGTTCCAGAAGCTTTCCTGCTCTTTTTTTAGCTTCCTTCGTGTAAACTTTAGGCTCATGAGTTCTGATTGCTTCAATGATTTGATCACCAACCTTGTAGACAGGGTTCATTGCGTTCATGGCTCCTTGAAAAATGTAAGACATTTGCTTCCATCTGACGTCTTCTCTCATTTGATTCTGACTGATCTTAACTATGTCTCTGTTATGGAAAAATATCTTTCCGCCAACTATTTTGCCTCCAGATGGCAGGATCCTCAATAATGAGAGAGCTACTGTGGTTTTTCCACATCCGGATTCGCCGGCTAATCCTAAGGCTTCTCCTTTTTCCACATGGAAGCTTACTCCTTCAACAGCTTTTACGGGGCCTCTACCTGTATAGTAGTAGGTACGCAGGTTTTGGATGTCTAGTAGAGCCATATTGACCACTTGTTAATGTTATTCAACATTAATCTTTGAAATTGTTATGGTAATACATTATGCACTTTATTTAAGCTTTGAGTCACAGCTCTTTGACTGTGTTGATTCTCTGTTCAATTGCAAAAACCTTTAAAAGAGCTTTGTTCTAAGAACGTTGTTGGCCACGAGGTTGTTTCAATGGAGCGTAACTATGTTAAAAGGAATGTTCATTTGTCATTGTTGGGTGAACGTTTGGTCCAGTTTTTTAAGGAACAACGTTTTCGCGTACGCGCGGTTAATGAAGAAAAGAAAGGTTTGTTCAAGATTATTGTCAGATCGACTCATGAGCATGAGATCACGGGGAAAGTCACCGTTTTGATTCAAGGCTGTCCAAATGAATTCTCAGTTAATTTCACTGCAGGGGCTCTTTCTCAAGCCTTCATGAAGTTTGGCATGTTAACATCTTTTCTTGGTGGTGGAAGCATTTTTTTGCGCGGTATAAAGTCCAAGGATGCCTTAGAAAGACTAGAAAGAGGCTTCTGGGTTTATGTGGAAGAAAAAATTGATTTTCTGGTTGGCAGTGCTGGTCGCATGAAGAGGATTGACTAAGTTCTTCACTTTGAGATATTTTAGAGACGGGGCTAACGTCTTTGTCTCAGTCTTGGATTTAATATTTCGTCCAGAGCGAATCCTATTAGGATGAACGCCATGGCCATCAGGGCAATTGCTATTCCTGCTGGTAGAACCCAGAACCAGTATTCTGATATTGGAACTGATGTTGCAATCTGGGCGCGTTCGAATTCGAAGAGCATCAGTCCCCAAGATGGCACGTTAATGTCACCGAGTCCAAGCCAAGCCAAGGATGCCTCTGAAACTATTGCTCCTGGAACTGATGTTGCTAACGAGACGTATACTAGTGCAAAGACGTTGGGCAGAACATGTTGTTTTATAATGTATAAAGTGCTGCCTCCAGCGGCTTTAGCGCTCTCAACGAATGGTCTTTCGCGTAGGCTGAGCACCATGGATCTTACACTGCGTGAGAAGCCCATCCATCCCATGAATATCAATACACCAATTATGTTCCATATTGAACTGCCGAGCACCATGACCAGGACTATCAGCAAGGGCAAACCTGGCAAGACCAACAAGAAATCTGCGAACCTCATTAAGACTTCATCACTTGCACCACCGACGTAACCGGCGACTAATCCTACCATTAGTCCAATCAACACTGAGAATATCGCCGTGAGCAGGCCAACCATGAAGGAGATTCTTGTTCCGTATACAAGCAGAGTGAATAAGTCTCTGGGTGCGTTGTCATCACTGTCTGTGCCAAGATGACCGAAGGCATGTCCGTACAGTAGCATCTGTAAATTATCAATATATATGGTTAAGTCACGCGCCTCCCCTTCTCCATCATCAAATATCTCTGCAATAACTTGAAAAGTGTAGGTTCCTGCTTGTGAAAAGATTTCTTTCTCGTGGTAGCCGCCGATCGAATAAATGCCGCTGGATTTAAGTTTGTCATGGAGCCAATCAGAAGCGTTGTGACTTAGTCCGGAGACTTTTGTTATGATGCGTGAGTTCTCTTTCATGACTTTGAATGATTCACCTTCTCGAATTATGTTGAAGCTTAATCTTACAGGTGGCTCTGGCAGTGTTGTGCTGTTTTCAACGACGTATGATACGTGTATCCAGATAGAAGCGGGTGGGTCATTGAATGGAAACTCAAAATCCTTTGACAGCGCAACTTCAACTTTTTCCGGTGCGCTTTCGGCACGAGTGTACCGTATCTTGACGCATCCGTCACTATCATGGGTTCCACCGGTAGCACTGTATCCTGCTGATATGCTTGATGGTTGTGAGGATGAAAGTCGCCATCCTTCGCTGTCAAAGTTTGACTCTGCTGAAAACTCGTGGTCTTGAGTCAACAGCACGTTCTCTGAGACGCTTTCTCGTCCAGGGATGTATTTGTACCATGTTGGTACGCAGACTATGCTAGCTTGCGGGGGATTTCCACGTGGGTAGTACCCTGGCAGTTTTGGCGCCAACGGGTCATATGGTGACAAAAAAGGAGCCATTGCTGCTATTACTGCGAAAACTAGGATTATTATTAGCCCCAGCATACCTCTTCTGGAACGTCTGAATTGTTGCCAGAACCCTTTGAATCTTTTTATCAGGAAGGAAACCTGTTTTTCTCTGTGGGCTGCCATTTCTTTTTCACCCATACTTGATTCGCGGATCTATCACTCCGTAGAGTAGATCTGCAGCGAAATTCGCCACTATCACTAGCAACGCTGTCACATAGAAGATAGCTGCCATTATAGGGATGTCCGTGCGGAATATGGCAGCGTAAGTCAAGAGTCCCATGCCTCCATAAGAAAAGACTGTTTCGGTTATCATGGCTCCACCTATGAGGAAGCCGATAGTTAATGCGACACTGGTGATCAATGGCAGTGATGCATTTTTTAAGACGTGCTTCAGTAAAACCGTTCTTTCACGTAGTCCTTTCGCCCTCGCAGTAGTTACGTAATCTTCTGTTATTGTTTCTAAGACGCATGCTCTTGTAAGCAGTACCCATCCGCCGAATAGAAAGATGAAAAGTGTGATGGCGGGTAGAGTCATCATGTAGAGGCGTCCAAGCATCCATCCGAGTATAGTTATGGGTCGACCGCCTGGCACAGCCCAGGATTGCGGCTCGAATCCCCCTGCTTCGAACCAACCCAACTGAACTGCAAAGATGGCTATCATCAACCATCCTATCCAGAATATGGGTATTGAATAAGTGGATAGTGAAACAGTCACTAAACCCGTATCTAGCTTACTTCCTCTTCTATATGCTGCCACCACTCCCAGCAGTATACCCATTATCATTGCCATAATTTCTGATATACCCATCAACATTAAGGTGTTAGGTAGTGCAGTCATTATTTCCTTTTGCACGGATTGCGTTGACTCGAAGCTTGTCCCAAAATTCCATGTTATCAGGTTGTTAATGTATAGGATATACCTTTCATGAAGGGGTTTGTCAAAACCAAAATGACGTTTCAGTTCTTCAAGTCTCTCTGGAGTCATCTTGCTTCCCACGTTCGCTACATATTTCTGCAATGTGGTGCCGGGCATCATGTTGAATATGATAAAATTAAAGGTGGCAACAAGATATATTAGGATAAGCATGTACACGATTCTTTTTGCTATGTAACTCTTTAAACCCATGAACAGACACCTCTAAGAGACTAAATCTTCAAAATTTGTATTTAAGTTTTGGTTTTTCTGACAAAAAAAAGGGTGAAAGAGGAAAGGGTTTTTGCGGTTCCTATTAAGGTGTTTCGCTGAATTTCTCTTTCCAATGGCCCACGATAGAAGCAGCATCGTACACGTCTACTAGTCCGCCAGCTGGAGCAAGATCTGCTCCTGGGAACCAGAACAGGTCCGGTATGCCAGTGCCTTGCGTGTTGTATGCCATTTTGACATAGTTCATGTCAGCCATGTCAACATAGAACCAGCCTGTGCGTGGACAACGATCAACGTCTATTCTTCGGCTTTCATCTGTGGGTCCCCAGACCCAATAGAAGTCAACCTCAGAATGTTCTAGTGGCGTTTCCATCCAGTAGTATGGGTTTCTCTTCAGCGTTGCTGAGCCTCCTATTCCAGCTGTGTAAGCGGTCAAATAGTACATTCCAGCGCCTTCAATAATCTCTGGGTATGTAGCGAAGTCATAGCCTCCTGGCCAATAGCCGCCGGCGGTACCGACCTTCCAGTATTTCACTGTCACGTTGTGGCCTGTGTAGGTTCCGCTGATCACGAGTTCGCCTTCAATCCAGTTGTAATCTGTGAACATTGTCAACGGTGTAACATTATATGTTACTTCGTCAATCCAAGCTATCTCGCCTGTTAATGGAACAGTGTCTGGAAAGTCCATAGTGTATTCTTCAGTCTCGTAAGAAGTGAGTGGACCGCTTTGTTCTAGCCATATTCTTGGAGGCAGCATTGCGCCGCCGCACAGGTATGTGAACCAATAGCTCAAATCATTGTAGTAAACCTCTACGCAGTAGTCATCAAACACGTCGCCGTCACCGTCTTCGTCGATTAAAATGAAGTGGTCGATGTATGGGTAGTAAGCGCTTGCAAGCCAGCAATCGTCCAAAGCGTACTGTATGAACGCGCTCATCAACCACGCGGTCATGTTCAAATGCTCTCTCTGGTTGCCTGTTACTGGTTCAACGAAGTACGCGTCCTTTCTCAACCAGTATGTGACTTTGGATTTGTTGCCTCCGTCCCACGTTTCAACGTACCAGTCTTGCACAATGTCTGCTTGATCTCTTGCTCTTGCGTACGGAGCACTACTCATGCCTCCGTAAAGCGTAAGTCTGTCTTCAACCTGTCTGTCATAGTACCATGAGGAATAAAGCACGTTCATTGCGGTTGGTGCAGCCTTTATGGCGTACCTCAAAGCTGAACCGTCTTCCTTGTACGCCTTCATGAACGTGTAACCGTTTTCAGGTCCAGCACCTATCATGTTAGTTACACCCATCACTTCCTTACTGTACGCCCAGAAAGCCAATGAACTCCACAATGGAATTGTCATGCATTCGTCGGTGAAGAGCCACATAGCATCTTGACAGCTGGTCATGGCTTCACCGAATGTTGCAGCGTAATATACAGCTTTCAAGTACGTATTCAACTCCGGATAGTTAGGGTCGCCAGTAGAGTTGTATCCTGAGACGTAGTTGGGTCCGTAGCTGAAGTACCAGTCGTCGTGGTATAGGTTGTACACGTGGGTTGGGAATCTTCCGAGGCTCCAGCCACCTGTGTAGAAGTGGTAGTTGAAGTCTCCCATGACAGGGTCATAAGAAACTGATGATGGACATTCAGTGACAGCGCAGGGTACTCCAAGCTTCCTCAAGCCTTGGTATAACATACGTCCAGTGTACAATCTTCTCAAGTCGTCACTTCTGCAGTAGCAGACCAATGGGTTCATGTCGTTTCCAGTTCCAGGATCAATCCTCAAATATTGAGTGCTGCCTGGAAACGCTGGGTCATAATCTGGGTTCGGCGTGGTTCCTTCAACGAAGCCAGCTGCAGTCAACTTGGCAGCAGCAGCCACTGGATTATAAATGTATGGATAGTTAGCTCCAGTGCTGTTTGCGTTCATCCAACCGGATGATGGAGATGGAATGGGTTGATCTATCTGTGCAGCGAATCCTGCGCAGTAGTCAGATATGACAGTTGCTTTGTCAACTAGGAAAGCCATAGCCTGCCTGAACTGTTTATAGCTTGTTGGTGAACGGTCACCAGGATACGTTGGAATAGTGTAGTTGTTGTTAATGTCAACCTCATACATTCCGAAATCTACGACGGGGGCAAGCACAATGTTCGGATTGGTAATGGCGGCGATATACTGCAATCCTCCAATCTCGTAACCGCATATGTCAGCAGTACCCGTCGTCAACATGGTATAGCACGCTGCAACACTGGCACGGAAGTAAATCACAAGATCATCCGTCTCAGGTCCTTGATCTGCAGCCACTGGAAATGGAAGAATAACAGAAGTTGAAATTATTATCAGCGCTAGTGTCAGTGGACTCAACTTTGCAATTTTATTCATTGATTTTTTCTCCTTTCCTAACCTTTTTTCAAGGTATTGATTTCAGCGAGTTTTTCTCGCTTCCCCGACTTATGTCAGGTTTTAATGAGAAAAGGGGCACGTAAAGCAGCCATCTGAGCTCAATCTTTCACTTCCTTTCATTCACACATCATTCTGTGGCACAAATTCATGCGATGAATACAATCATAGCGGAGATATCCCCCTTCTCAATTCAACCTATTCGTAGAAGACACTATTAAATAATTATGAAACAATGTTCCTCCCAACCACCGTACACTTTCAAAGTTTCCCCCAAGGTTGAAGAAAGCACATGCAACAGTATCTTTCACCTTTCTTGCCTAAGCCCCAAGAAAACTGAGGAAGAAAGAATAGCGGACCGTGCATGCTTTTTGTAAGCGTTACGTTTGTACTTATGAAGTAGAGGGTTTCGCGTCTTCCTTTGTTAAAGCACGCACTGGATGCGCATTTGAAAAAGCTCACATTTTAGAGGAGAATAAAGTTTCAAAAGGGTTTTGCCCTCCATGATCTAACAGTTTCAATCCAAAAGATAAGGGATGCAAGGAAGCCGAATGTTGCAGCATAGAAACTCGGGGGTGTTCGGCTTAAGAAGCATATGGTCAAATACGTCGTCAGCATCGTAGAAAAAAAGACTGAGTAGAACAGGTATCGAGGCACAAGAAAACGGCCCATTCGGGTGAAAAACTTTAGGACTCCAACTTTTACTTCCTCTTCAAGCACATATTCTCCTGTCATCTTTTTCCGAACAAGGCCGAGATCATCTAATTTTCCAAGATGATGCACAGCGATGCTTGGACTGGAAAACCCTAAAGCGCGCTGAACCTGACGAATACCTACAGTATGCGTAGGCTGCTGCAACAGATACCAATAGACAAGCAGAGTCTTACCTTTCAAGGCAGACTCCAAAACAGCCAAATCAAAGGAACGCGAAGACTTCGACAAATGCATCGCCAAACACCCCTATTAAAGAAAACCTTTAAAAGCCTAACCACTAATCGCCCTCCGCACCCGCGAAGGCACGCACGCTAACTCAGTCTTCAAACCTACATGTGCTTGTACAGTGCTAAAAGATAATACTTTACGTAATCGCGTGCACAAATTGTTAAATTATGATACCTAGCATTGATGGTGAGGAGAAAGATATGTTTCTGTTTGCCGCCTTTTGGACTGAGGCATTCAGGTCGCTGATGCCGTGGGCTGAACTTTTTTTCAGATTTGTCTCGCATCTGGGTTCCATCTACTTCTATGTAGTGTTGATTGCGATTGGCTTTTGGGTTGTGGATAAACGGGTTTCGATGCTGGCTGCTATCGTGCTAGTTGTTTCTATGGTTTCAAACTATTGGCTAAAGATCTTTTTCAAGAATCCGAGACCTCCATCGACAAACTGGCTTCCAGGCACACATGCCTCCAATTATAGCCTGCCCAGTGGACATGCGCAAAACTCCTCGACCTTTTGGGGTTGGTTGGCTGTAAAGATCAAGGCTTGGTGGATGGGTGTTCTTTCAGCAGTTTTAATAGTGCTGATAGGTCTGTCAAGAATCTATATCGGTGTACACTGGCTAGGTGACGTCCTTTTTGGTTGGATAGTTGGGCTGCTTCTGCTGATGGTGTTGTGGAGACTGGAAGAACCAACTCAGTCCGTTCTATCAAAGTACAACCCCAACATAATGTATCTTGGACTGGTCGTCTTTGGCATAGTTGCAATGATTCTCACCGAGCTTCTTTCACCAGTAACCATTGAGGGCTTAAAGGACAACTTCGGTGCTTATGGAGGACTGATAACTGGATTGGGCATCGGATTGGCACTTGAAAACAAGTACGTAAACTTCGAAACAACCCCAAAGCATGGAAAGAAGTGGCAAGCGGCATTAAGAGTAATCATTGGCTTATCCCTAGTCTTTGTAATCATGTTTGGGTTATCACCCATACTTCCGACAGATGTCTATTGGTTACGTGCAATCCGGTACGCTATTGTTGTGATTTTCGTTGTGTTCATCTGGCCACTCTTGTTTAAGAAAATCGATTTATAGTCTGAACAAACGCGCGTTCATCCGTTGCCGTCCGAGTAACTCTGAAATTTCATCCACATGTCAAGCTAATGCCTTCTCATCATCCGGCGAAAATCAATAAGGAGAACCGAAGATAAAAATATTCTTCATTTCAGCAAAGGCATGCTTCAAACTCGTGATTCCAGTTCTTACAAACTCCAGCAGTTTCGCGTGTACTAGCATAACATCATACGATTTAACAAACATACGAAGTCATTATGCTGCAAGATATATGGGCGCGCGCGCAAACTGGTCTTGGAAAACCCCTAACAATTTCCACATATTCAGGCAGGTCATCAATCAAAAGGTTAACCATAGGCCCGTGACTATCAGCAATGACAATTTCATCAAAACCGTTTTGGTTCAGCTCTTCTGCCACGATTAATGTAACTTTTGTAGCAATTTTCCTCGCTTCACTATATAATGAACCTTTCAAACTCGATTAACCCAGGATAACGACATACGGCATTCCTTCCAAATCAACCGAAATGAACGCCTTCATAGAACTCATCAATACTGATCGTTAAAAGCCGGATTAAAGGATTCCGATTTGCAAGCGCACACCAAGGCATTAGAAGGCTCTGCTTGAAGCAGGCTTTTAGTATGTATGCAAAAAAGACGATTTAATCTTCTTCCGAAAAGAAAATGGAAAACGGATTTGAAATTCATATCTGTAGTTCATAAGTTAGTTAAATACCTGTAGCCTATTTCACTGCTGAAATGGAGGAAAACTCTTGAATCAAAACTTATCACTTAAGCAGAGAAGAGAATTGGAAGGCAAAATGGCTGTGGTTTTCAAGGAAAACATTAATGTGCTGTCAACAGAATTGCAAGAAATATTGTTAGATGACTTGGTCACGGCTTTCGAAAATAGAATAAACGTGTTAATTCGAGCACAAGAGAAAAGAAGCTACTAATGAAGACTAAATAAGAGCAAGCCATAGTTTGAATCCATAAAAGCTTTATAATAAAAAATGGAGATATTGCCGAAGAGGCTTGGATGATGAGACGTTCCAAACTCGAAATGTATATTGACATACTAAAAGTGTTAGCTCATCGCGGTCCATTGAAGCTGACGCATATAATGTATAAAGCTAACGTGAATTGCAGTGTGTTGAAGCAGTACCTTGACTTTCTGATAAAGCAGAGTCTGGTGGAGGAAAGAACAGCCGGTAAACGTAGGGTTGTTTATGCAATAACGCAGAGAGGTATTACCGTACTGAAACACTTCAGAGAGCTAAAGCAAGTATTGCCGATTGTGGAAGAACCCAGAAACAGGATGCCCGTACCGTACTAGCCCATTTTCGGTTTTAATGCATGCTCTATGCTCTATAACATTTTTGCTTTTCAAATGACTCTTTTTATTTCAACATTCCAGTGCTAAATGACTCAAATGCTTGAATAAATGATAATATCTCTTAGAGGTTCGTTTCAGCTTCCTATGTCTTCACCGTATTGTTCACAATGATTTTTCAGCGCTGCGAGTTCGATAATTAGTGATTCAACGATTTGTTTTGTGAATAATTACACGTGTTTCGTAAGACTTAATACATACCAGCTTCTAGTACCATTTGTACACTCGTAAAACACTAAGGGGAGCCAACGTGACAAGGCAAGAAGTCCTAGGGAGAAAACCTTTAAGAGTACTGGAAAAAATTAGAGAAAGCCTCGACAAAATAAATGAGAAAATGGAAATCATGATTGAGCTGCATAAACGTGGCAGAAAGGAATTTCAGCTCCTTCCTGATGCTCCCTTAGATGTCATGACCTTGCTTTCTATGCCTGATCACCTCAGAAAAACGGCAATGACCGTCTGCAGACTTGGAAGAGCCACAGCAGAGGAGGCAGCTAAACAAACACATAGGGCTAGAGCCGTGGAAAGCGGTTATTTAAACCAGCTTGTGATCATGGGTCACCTGAAAAAAGAGAGAGTGGGTAGAAAAGCTTACTTCTACACGGAAAAGGAAAATCAAGGGTGATCGTTTTGGGCATGAGCATAGCTGTGCACTCATACAAGGGTGGAACAGGAAAAACCCTTTTCTCCATAAACCTAGCTGCAACCTTGGTCCAACACGGCAAAAAAGTATGCTTAATGGATCTTGACTTCCGAGCTCCAAGCCTTACAACGTTTTTTGGAGCTGAAAAAGCTGAGTGTTGGCTAAACGATTACCTGAATGGAACATGTAAAATCGAAAAAGTGCTGATAAACCACAGCCAAAGAATCAACGAGGGAGGAAAACTGTTCGTTGCGTTGGCAAACCCTTCAACAGAAGCTATCAGAGACATGTCTGCAAAAGACAGAAAGTGGGAGATGAGAGCTCTAGGAAGACTTCTAGCTCTTAGAAATCCAATTTTAAATGACAACGGCTTTGATTACCTCATACTGGATACAAGTCCAGGACTACAATACTCGTCAATAAACGCCATAGTAAGCACAGATCTAGTAATAGTAGTAACAACCTTCGACAAGTCAGATGTTGAAGGAACAAAACGCATGCTGCACGAACTTTACGAACTGTTCGAGAAGAAGACTAACATCATTGTGAACAAGGTCTTATATGATGTTTCTTCCAAATCTACAGAGAAGGATATGCAAAACAAGATTACAGAAATGTATCAAGTTCCAGTTTTAGGAATTGTACCTTGCTTCTGCGATGTTTCAAAGGCTGAAGGAGCTTTCATATTTACCCAAGAAAAGCCTAGTCATCCCTTCGCCAAAATCGTGGATGAAATGGCTAACAGAATAGAAAAAAACAACTCGATGTGAGTTACGTCGTAGCTATATTATTTATCAGCTGATATATCCTGCACTTTCTACATTCAGTGTAATCTTTAGCACTGCAGTGTTTACACATCAAGCGATTTAACTCTCTAATTTCAGCGTTCATTCCATTCTCCCCTTTCACACGATGATTTACACGTTTATAGTAATATACAGCTTACTCCATCTTCGTAATATTTCCCAAATTGAAAAAACCTTTTGAGCAGCCGAAACACTTCATATGAATCCTTAACAAGTTGGAGACAATCCACAAATGGACAAATCAGCAGTAATCCTTGCAGGAGGCATTTCCAGCAGGTTTGGACAGAACAAGGGATTGTTACAGTTAGCAGATAAGCCGCTCATAAGGTACATTACAGATGCAGTTGATGGTATCGTTAACGAAACAATTATTGTCGCCAGTTCAAAAGCTCAAGCTGCAAGCTTCGCCGAAGTCATTGGTTCGAACACGCGTATTGTCATCGACGCAAGCGACATGCAATGTCCACTTATCGGCGCATTAACCGGTTTCGAAAACGCTCACGGAAAGTATTCACTTCTTCTTGCCTGTGACACTCCTATGCTGTCTAAGGATGTTCTCTCACTTTTGCTCGAATTATGCATAAACAGAAACGCGGTTGTTGTGCGTTGGCCAAATGGTTACATAGAACCATTACAAGCTGTTTACTGCACCGAAGCAGCATTGCAAGCTGCAAGAAATGCTTTGAATGAAGAAAAATCCGATATGCGTTCGATGGTAGAGAGACTTCGAGGTGTGCGTTACGTGTCCACGCTTATTTTACAACAGTTAGACCCTGAACTCCGAACACTATTCAATGTGAACACTCCTCTAGACTTCAAAAGGGCTAAAATGTTGCTAAAGCGAGCAAGAGGCAGAGACTTTAGGCAACATTGACGGTTCTTTTCACGTTGCCTTACATTGCCTGGCGTACTTCGCTGTCTCTGAAAACAGTTTTTCTATGTCGTCTTCAGAGTGTGCAGCACTCAGGGCTCCATTGTGCGTCGGCAGGAAGAACACCCCATTTGTGACCAAGCTAAGATGATAATCCACAAGTTTCTTCTTGTCGGCTCTAGAGGCTGCACGTGCATCTTTCACCTCCTCTTTTGTGAAGTGAGTGTTAAAGAGAGAACCTGCTCCTGTAACTTTCACATCCACGTCTTCTGCTTTGAAGATTTCTGTTAACTGTTTTCTAATTTCCGCTCCAACATTGTTCAGCCTGCTTATCAGTTGCCCATCTTCAAGGTTTTTCAGTGTTGCCAAACCCGCCGTCATCGATATTGGATTTGCAGCAAAAGTTCCGCCATGGAAAGAGTAATGTGGACGTTCATAAAGAAGCGTGTCTATTCGTTTCATAATCTCTTTGCGTCCGCAAAAAGCCCCTATTGGAAAGCCTCCTCCCAAGATTTTCCCGAGAACCGTTATGTCAGGCGTTACACCATAATATTCTTGTCCTCCACCAAGAGCTAACCTAAAACCTGTAATCACCTCATCAAAGATTAACAGAGTGCCATTGTCATCACACAGTTCTCTCAACCCCTTTAGAAACTCCTTTTCCGCTGGGACGCCTCCACCAGCACCAAGGACAGGTTCAATCACGACGGAAGCAACTTCTTCATTCATCAACCTTTCTCTAACTCGTTCAAGATCATTAAAAGGCAAGATTATCGTATCTTGCAGAACTCCAGATGTTAAACCAGCGGACTCTCGAACGTCAAAAGGATATCTGACGCCTGTGTGAAGCGCATCGTAACCCCCGTGCCATCCACCCTCGAACTTGGCGATTCTGCTTCTGCCTGTAAATGTACGGGATAGGCGTGTGGCATACATGTTTGCTTCTGTTCCCGAATTAGTGAAACGCACCATCTCTGCGCTGGGAACAAACTTTACAATTTTCTCGGCTAACTTGGCCTCCAGTTCATGGGATGTTCCGTAATGCGTGCCCTTTTCAAGTTGATTCTTAACAGCTTCCACAACCGTTGGTGGGCTGTGGCCAAGTATAAGAGCAGTATGTCCTAGCCAGAAGTCAACGTACTCGTTTCCATCAACATCATAAAGCTTGCTTCCCTTTGCTTCAACTGTGTAAAATGGGTAAGGCTCAAAATGCCTTATCGCATAAGAGACTCCACCAGGAAGCAGTTTTTTAGCTTTTTCATATAAAACCCTAGATTTTCGGGTCTTAGAAATGTATGAATTAAACATTCAAACAGCACTTCCATTCTAGGTTTATATCCAGTGTCAGGCTATATTTAAAAATCCGTATCTGAATTTCCATTGGTGCACTCTGATGTCAGACTTCAACGTGTGTACTCCGTTTATGACGAAAGCGAACCCATGGTTAGCGAACTAGAAGAGAATTTGATAGTCGAAGAGTAGTGGTTCTAAATGCTTCCATACATGGAAACTAACAATGTGACAGTTCTATGGAAAAGGTTATAAGCAATCTGCAGAAACGCATCTCTCTAGACATTGTCCTGTAAAATCCTGGAGCATCTTACATGAATATTGAAAGGGAAGTGATTATTTCCATTCTAAAACTGACTAGAGACGGATCCGCTTCGTCAGAAATAGTGATTAAAGACGCAAAAGTTGCGTCACAGGTTGCTGGAAATTTATTTAGAAAGTTACAAGACAATGGACTGATTTATATGCAGCACAGAATTATGAACGTTGACAGTTTGAAACGTCTTAAACTAGCTGTTCACGCCCTCGAGTTAGGAGCTGACTTTGAACGTGTAGGCAGCCTCCTTGACTGGAAAGAGTTTGAAAACATTGCTGCTGTCGCTTTCGAACGGAATGGCTACAAAGTCAAGAAGAATTTAAGATTTAAACATGCGGGACGGAAATGGGAAATAGACATAGTTGGCTGTAAGAAACCAATGGTTGTATGTGCAGATTGCAAGCATTGGCACCATGGTTTGTATCCTTCCGCCATGAGAAGAATCGTTCACAAGCAAGTTGAGAGGACGCTGGCTCTGACTGAATCTCTACCGAAGCTCGCTGAGAAAATTGAATGCGAATCATGGAGTGAAATCAAACTTGTTCCAGCCGTTATATCACTTACGACAGCTAGATTCAAGTTTTACAAAAAAGTATCCGTCGTTCCTGTACTTCAGCTTCAGGACTTCCTAGTTCAGCTGCCAGCCTACGTAGATTCGTTGAAGCATTTTGCAAAAAAGTTCTAGCCAACCAATTCAACAGCGGTTCCTAAGGCTTGACCCGGAACACCCTTCCTGAACCTTGCTCTAACCAATCCCTTTTTGCCATGTAACGCCACAATTTTGCCGACAATCCTCTTCTTCTCACCCTTCCATGCAACTTTTCGTCCAATAAGCCTGCTTGCTTCAGAACCAGAAGTCACGTGTGCAAACCTGATTAAACACTCTTTAGACCTCTGAGTTTTTGGACCTACCCGGTAATTAACTATCAACCCTTGAATCAGTTGAGCCATCAGTTCTCACCTACAACAAACATTCCTACAAATGCAACAAAACTTAAATTCGTTTCGCCTAATTCAGTCAAGATTGATTCATGGCTTCCATAATCGACTTCCTCGCAAATTCTATGGTTGGATACAGGCTTGAAACAAACATCACAAGCGAGGTGAACAGCAGCCACCCCGTTATCTGAAGCACTGTGTAACTTGTAATTACTGGTTCAGGAACCAAAATTAGCAGAGTGATAATTATCCCTATTGAAATTCCCACTCCGCAGCTCGAAAGCAAAACTATCAAACTCTGTTCAGAAACAATCTTTGCGACAGTTTTCGGATTCATTCCCAACGCCCTTAACACGCCTAATTCTTGACGTTGCTCAGCTATCGCAAGCACGACATAACCTGTTAGACATAACGAAGCCGCAGCTAGAGAAAACAACGGTAAAAACATTAGAGTAGACCAGATGTGCCCAATGAATCCGAGATTTTCTTCCAGTACTTCATTAAGCTCAAAAACCTCAAACTCTGGGCTTATGTTCTCAACGCTCGCTCTAACATGTTCTAAGACTTCCGAACGATTGCCTGAATCAACTTTAACCATAACAACATTGGGTTTCGATACGCCTGTTACATTCTGTAATGTTTGCAAAGGCACAAAAGTGACATTTCCATTGTTGATTGGCTCAAGGCAAACACCGGTTACATCGAAAATTCTTCCATGAATTATTATATGTTGATTTAGAGGCATTGAAAACATTTTCTGAGATAGGGAGTCGCCAATAGTCGCTTCCCATTCTTCATCTTTTCTCAAAAATTCACCTTCGATAAACCATTCACCTAACGCCTTTTCAGGTTCAACGCCGACAATCAAAGATTCGCCCTCACGACTATCACCGACAGAAGTTATGGTTGCGCTTTTGGAATCAAAAACTTCACCTGGAACTTCTTTCACGTACGCCTTCACGATTAAACGTGGATCAACACGTACACCTGATATTGTTTCTAACCGGTTCAGAAGATTTTCCGACACTAAGTATTCCTGCTTTGTATAGTTGAAATGCAAGTTCTCTTTTGCTTCATAAAATTTTGACAGCAAAGTTATGTACTGACCGCACATGTCGTGATGAGCAATCAAGACTGTATCTCTGCCTAGAGCTTTTTCAACCCAGTTTTTTGTAGTATCACCGGCGATTATCCCTCCTGCAACAGCTATAGTAACCAGCGTGAAGACTGTAGCCAAACACAAAATAATCCTGATCGTTGCTGACTTTCTACGGTACAAACTTCTCAAAGCAATTTTTGTTGTGAACCCTGATTTTGAAATAACCTTGAATCCTGGTTCTTTACTTAGTCCAAAGTGATACGTTGGTGAAATCGCTTTAGCTGGTTCAACCTTAGTCACGCCTAGAATTGGTTTTATTCCGAAAATCAAAGTAAGCACGAAGAAAAGTGCGGAAACTAAAAGAACTAGCCAAAAATTGACTGGTCTCTGCTGAATGTGAAAACCAAAAAAGTTAAACAACCCGATAGAAGCGTAATCTGCCAAGATTCCAAGGATTGCACCGAGAAAGCAACTGACGAACGTTACCATTAGGAGTTCTGTCACGAAATAGCCAAAAACCACATCGCTCGGACAACCGATTGCCCTTATTAACCCAATATCCTTAACTCGCTGAGACATCATCACAAAAACCAAGAATGAAACCATGACGGCCCCAGTGATTACCATTAATAATCCAACAAAAGCTATGAATCTTGAGAAAACCATTGAAAAACCTAATGTCAATATGCCTTCAGCGGCAAGTGAAGTTCTAAAGCCTATGTCTTCCGCAAAGAGAAGAAGATAAACTGTCGAAGCAACGCACAAAGTTAAACTGGCAACAGTCAAGCTTGTTTGAAGTTTTCTGCGAAGCAAATCGTTTATCGGAAAAGACGTCTCACTCAACCAGATCTACCAGCTTTCCACCTTTCAAAAACAGTTTTTTGTCTGCAAGTTGAATTATCTGCTCATCATGAGTTGCAGCAATGACTGTCTTTCCATTATCCTTCAATCTCTCAAACATCGAAACAATTTTCAAGCTTGTTTTTGCATCCAAGTTTCCAGTGGGTTCGTCAACAAGAAGTAACAGGGGATCATTTGCCAAAGCACGAGCAAAAGCCACACGCTGTTGTTCACCACCGCTCAATTGAAATGGGAAATGGTCGGCTCTATCTTCCATGTCTACAGTTTTCAGTAGTTTTTCAACACAGTTCTTTATGTAATCTTCTGGTTTCCGAGTCCACTCCATTGGAAAAGCCAAGTTCTCAGCCACACTTAGTGTAGATACAAGATTGTAGGATTGAAAGACGAAGCCAACGTTGTTACAGCGAAAATCCGCTAGGAAATCTTCGTCATTGACGCTTAAGTCATGTCCAAGAACAACGATTTTTCCACTTGTAGGTTTGTCGATGCCGCCGATAATATTGAGCAACGTTGTTTTTCCGGCGCCTGACGGACCGATAATAACTACGAACTCGTTTTTTTGAACCTCGAGGTCAATGTTATTTAAGGCTTCAACTTCGGCTTCGCCGATTTGATAAATTTTGCGTAAACTTGAAGCCAAAACTACAGTTTCACTCATAATTATTGCTATCTCACTTTTTCAATTTGAAGTTTCCTCTGTCCCGCTTTATGATTCTGTCTTTTGCTGGCAGCTTGTTTTTCTGCCATTTTTTCCAGTCTACTTGCTTGAAAATCCATTTCTTGCCTAAATGTGCTGCAAGGATTGCATGTTTGTATTGGCTCGGTATCGGAACCAGCTCATCAAGAAATCTGAAAAGCTTGTCAACCTGTCTCCTCGGAAAATAAGCGTAATACTTAGCGTTTTTAACCTCAAAAGCATAAACATGCAGGTCTTTTCTTGCTATGACATCTGGTAAAGGACTGAGACTCGGATTGCTAACTGGAACCCGAACAGCATTATACCCGTTCTTCTCCAGAAGCTTCACGAGAACCGTTTCACTGTAAAAACCCCTTCTCCGCCATCTGCGAATCTCAGCCCTATCAACTTCTCTAACCATGAATAGTACTCCTGCATTAAAGACTCTTAGAAACGGATTAGACCATGTTTCGACGTAGAAAAACTTAGAGCTTCTTACGCTTATAAGTTTGAACCTGAATCTTAAGCGTTGGCTTCTCGATTAAACATTCCCTCAAGTAGTCGTCCAAGGTTGCTGCTGGTACAACCTTAATCTTATAGTCTTTCACGTCGATAGAATGCTCATAATTCTTTCTAGGAACAACAACTTTCTTGAATCCCCAAGCCTCAGCAGCCTTAATCTTCTCATAAACTCCACCTACAGCAGTTACTTGAATAGAATTTCCGACACCGAGGTTTATTTCTCCAGTAATAGCCACATCCTGCCTTACCAGTTTACCCTCAATAAGTGAACAGAGTAATACAGCCATCGTTACGCCTGCTGACGGTCCGTCCACACCGTAGGATTGAGCGAAGTCAATATGCGTCAAATAGTCCTGCGCTATATCAGCTCCGTATTTCTGTAGAATGACACTTCTAACTTTCGTAATACTATCAGCAATGAAACTTTGACCTTTAGCTACTCCAGTCACGTTGTAGTAACCTTTGAATGGATAGCTTCTTGGGAGTTCGCTTCTCTTAGCCATGTGAGCTTTTACACACATGACGCTGCCTGTCATTTCTCCGCTGTATGGGTCTCTAACGACAGCCAAGCCATGTATTTGACCAAGTTTAATTCCTTCAGGCTTGATTTCCAGCAGTTTGCCTCTCTCGCTTATTTCGTGTTCCAATATCTGTCTCTGGATTGTTTTGCAGTGGTTTTCTATGGCTTCTCGAACATACCTTCTTTCAACGACCTTGCACCGCTCATTCATTGCCAGAGTTCCAGCTGTCTTAATAATCGAAATTAAGGGCCTAAACCTCGTGGTTAAAGCATCCTTTTTGTTGCTTCTTCGTCTACCCTCTTCCACAATTTCCTCGCATGCCTCTCTGCTGAATGGTACAAGATTAAAACGCTTAATTTCCTGCGCTATATACTGCACATATTTACGCCTATTCTCCAAGGTGTTGGGCATGTCATTATTCATTCTGACAACTTTGCCGTAACCATAAATACGGTCCATTAAGGCTGGA
>DAOVGI010000051.1 GCA_030672475.1 Candidatus Bathyarchaeota archaeon | reverse complement strand
TCGTTTCAGTTCTTTAATGAACTCGTCAAGCATGGCTCCTTGGAAAACTTTTACGAAAAAATTGCCAGAAGGCTTGAGCGTCTTTAGTGTTATTTGCAGTGCTTGCTGAGCTAGATCTATTTGGCGAGCATGGTCCACCTCCCATATTCCACAGATATTTGGTGAAGTATCTGAAATTACAACATCAGCTTTTCTTGGGAGAAACTCCAATATCTGCTGCAATGTCTCTTCTTCCGCTATATCACCTATTATTGTCCGTATGTTACGCTCTGAGAAGGACTCGATGGGTTTCAAGTCAACACCTAAAATGAAACCTTTGTGTCCGACGATTTTTCTTGCCCCTTGAATCCAACCGCCTGGTGCTGCACCTAAGTCAACAATGACGTTTCCCTTTTCTATGAAATGATATTTTTTTACGGTTTGAAGCAGTTTGTAAGTTGCCCTTGAACGATATTTTTCTTCTTTCGCCTTTTTGTAATAGTAGTCTCTTTTGCGCTCTTGCATCCATGCTTTAGGCAAAACTAGCTGTCACCCAATTCCATAGATTCGCCTTGAGCTAGAAATAGAAGCCACTCTGTAAGTTTTTCACAGTTTTGCGGTGAAATCATATTTGACGAGGCGCATCTTGAGCTTACTGGACACATCAGACAGGGACAGTTAGCTATAGAATCTATTGATGCTGGAAGCCTTTTGGGATAAAGCCTGTATGTCCATCTTCCGTTGCAGAGTTCCCTTTCTCTGCGGATCAGTCCCTTGCCCTCAAGCTTTAGGGCTATTCTGGAGCCCTCCCTACTGCTTCCTTCCAGTTGTCGCCACAGTTCTGACTGAAGCACACCATCGGAACCGTTGTTCATTATGAATCTCAGAGCTTTCTGCTCCAAATCAGTGCGTCTCGGCATTTTCATCAGTTCCAATCTTTCCACTTAATATATATGTGGTTTTAAATAAAAAGTGTATGTTTAAAGCCTAAAAGCTGATGTTGAATGATAACAAAATGAAGGAAAAAGAAAACGGTGAACATTACTGTCTAGGAGTTGAATCGACAGCAGACGACTTCAGCGTCGGAATATCAACATTTGATGGAGAAATATTGGCAAATATAATAAGCGCCTATGTTCCCTCAGAGAGAGGAATACATCCACGTGAGGCAGCAAGACATCATGGAGAAGTGGCAAATAAAGTACTGGAAAACGCTTTCAAAAAGGCACGAATAAAACCTAGAGATTTGTCAATCATATCATTCTCGCAAGGTCCAGGTCTCGGTCCATGTCTCCGCACAGGCGCAACAGTAGCTAGAGCTCTGGCTTCTTATCTGGGCATCCCCCTTGTGGGAATTAATCACTGTGTTGCACACATTGAAATAGGAAAACTGAAAACAGATACTAAGGACCCGGTCACGTTGTACGTTTCAGGTGGAAACACCATAGTCTCAGCCTTTGATTCTGGTCGTTACAGGGTTTTCGGCGAGACATTAGACATTGCCCTTGGAAACTGTTTAGATGTTTTTGCAAGGGAGGCTGGACTGCATCAAAGGGTTGACGAGCCCTTCGGGGCTGTTGTTGAGAAAATTGCTGCAAAAGGAAAGAAGCTGATTCATCTGCCGTACACGGTTAAGGGTATGGATATGTCCTTCAGCGGCTTATTAACCGCTGCTATTAACCTACTCAAAAGGGGAGAGTACAAGCTTGAGGATTTATGTTACAGTCTTCAAGAAACAGTGTTCTCCATGGTTACTGAGGTTACTGAACGGGCTTTGGCACACACAGAGAAGAAGGAAGTGTTGTTGACTGGTGGGGTTGCAGCCAACAAAAGATTGCAGTCGAGGATTAAGGCTATAGCGAAAGAACATGACGCTAAGTTTCGTGTTATGCCAAGAGAATTCGCGGTTGATAATGGAGCGATGATTGCATGGACAGGCGTGTTAGCCCACACGCATGGCATTGTTACGCCGATTGAGGAAAGCTTTGTAAGGTTGAGATGGCGGCTTGAAGAGGTAGAAATTCCTTGGATGAAATGAAACAGCCGCTTTTGATGAAGAAGGGAGCAGAAGCCAGTCTATATCTTGCGGAGTGGCATGGCAGAAAGGTGATAATGAAAAAGCGTTTGCCAAAGAAGTATCGGTTATCAGAACTAGACGAGCAGATTAAAACCTACAGAACGATTCATGAGCCGCAGTTAATTCATGAAGCAAAAAAGGCTGGAGTACCCACACCCACGATATTTTTGGTTGACGTTAAAAGTGCCACAATCATAATGGAGTTTATAGAGGGAAAGCAAGTGAAACAGTTGTTAAGTGAAGCTACTCAAAGCGAAAGACAGCGTTTATGCTTTAAAATCGGCGAATTAATAGGCAGGCTTCATAAATACGGACTAATTCATGGCGATTTAACAACATCAAACATGATTCTCAATTCAGAAGGAACAATCTTCTTTGTGGATTTTGGACTCGGCGAAAAATCAAAGGAATTAGAATCCAGAGGAGTTGATTTGCACCTTATGAAAAGGGCTCTCCAAAGTACACATTTCAGGTTTGCAGAAGAGTGTTTTAACGCTGTGATTAAGGGTTATTCCAAGGTGTTAGGCTCTGAAACCGTTAAAAATGTTTTACATAAGATTAGGGAGATAGAGAGGAGAGGGCGTTACATTGCTGAAAGAAAAAGGGTGAATGGAAATGATTAAGACCGTCTGGTGCATAACTTTTTGTGTCTCAAACTTAGAAAAAGCCGCAAAATTCTACGAAGAAACAGTAGGCTTGGAAAAGAAATATGAATACTCCAGCTACGTTGGCTTTGAATGTGGCGGAGTGGAAATCGGATTAATTCCAAAACTTAAAGAAGGACAAAAAGTGAGTCCAGCGTCGCCTTCAATAGGGTTTCTTGTAGATGATGTGGAAGAAGTCTATGAAGAACTGAAGAGTAAGAGAGTAAATTTCATCAAAGAATTGCACGAGAAGCCTTGGGGCGGAAAACAAGCAACCTTCACAGACCCAGACGGTAACATCCTAGAAATAACGCAGATAAACTGGAAAAAATACTTCACTGTGTCAGCCGAAGGCGCCAAAGAGAAGCCGTGAAACAGAATGAATTTTCAACTGAAGGGCAAAGTCATATTTTTCGCAACAGGCAACATCCATAAATTTAACGAAGCCCGCAAAGTTTTGGCTGAATACAAAGTGGCAGTGGGCATGCTTAGGGCTAAAGCATTGGAAATCCAAAGTGACAGCCTAGAAGAAATTGCAAAAACAAGCGTTGTGGATGCCTTTAAGAGATGCAGTTTGCCCTTGATAGTGGAAGACGCAGGATTATTCGTAGATGCATTAAACGGATTTCCAGGAGCATACGCCGCTTACGCTTATAAAACCATTGGCAACAAAGGCTTACTGAAACTTATGGGAAACACCGAAAAAAGAAAGGCTAAATTCCGTTCAGTAATAGCATATTATTCAGCAGAGTTAAAGTCGCCGATATGCTTCAAAGGAGAAGTCCTCGGGGAAATAACAGGAGAGGAAAGAAGAGGAAAACGTAAATCATGCTTTGGTTTTGACCCTATATTTAAACCAACAAAGAGCAACAAAACATTTGCTGAAATGATTACAGAGGAAAAAAACAGGTATTCCCATAGAGCTCAAGCTCTACGAAAATTCGTTGAATGGTATAAGAAAAATCTTGAAGAAAACCAAAAATAATGATTATTTAGATCAAGTCTCGCAAGCGCGGCAATTCTACGTCGGCAAAGTCAGATTCCTCTAGAAATGATAATAGTGTCGCGCGCGCAACATGCGAGCTCGGGGACGTACACGATATTGCCGTTGCAGGTGTCTCTTTTTCTAAGACGATTGTGGGACAAGGATACAACGTGGACTTCAATGTAAGTGTCGTAAACGAGGGAAACTTCACGAAAACTTTCACTGTCAGTCTTTGCGCTGAAGAAGTCGTTATCGGATCACTGCAAGTTGTTAATCTGCCTAATAGAACATCTACTGTCCTCACTTTCAAGTGGAACACCACCGGATTTCCTATGGCAATTGCACCATAAGCGTTTACGCAGATGCAGTTCCAGGTGAAAAAGACACCGAAGATAACACATTCTCGGATGATGTAGAAATATGCGTTACGATTCCTGGCGACATTGATGCTGATTTTGACGTTGATGTCTATGACATCGTGCAGTTGTGCATGAGTTACGGGTACTTACTGGGCGAACCGGGATACAAGGCGAACTGCGACATAAATGGTGACGGTGAGATCGACATCTACGATGTGGTGATAGCAGTTGCAAACTACGGGCAAAGCTGGCAGTCATAATAATCCTCGTTCTGGTTCAGTTGATGGAAGATTCTGTATAGATATCAATTTCCAAAGTATTTCAGGGAGATATTCCCTAAACTCTCTTCCAGCACCCGCCAAAGACATCATGATCTTCGAATCTTCAGAGTTTCATCACAGCTCATGAACATGTTCTAGGCTTATCAGAGAAGATATTTGAATATGGAATCTTTGAAGATGAAGCAACACGCGTTCAAGAAGCAGATGCTTGAACTAGCAGAGAAAAAAGGATTTATAAATGAGCAGATAACCTTCCATGCTCTAAGTTGTTGGAAAGCTACCGTAGAATACTAGAAAACATAAGTTATGGCATACTAACCAATTGCTAGGACCTAGAAGTTCGAAAGGAACAGAAATCTACATCAACATGGATATGCGATACTCAACGAGGTTAATCGTGAAATACGAGTCAAAATTGCATCTGACCTTGCGCGCACATGTAGGTCTTCAGAGAAGAAAAATGAAATCATTACAAATGTAGATAAAAGAAATTATTAGGAAACGGAAATAATGAAGCCTAGGCATATTGTCCAGAAGTAATCAATAATTTTAAATATCAGTCCATACTGGCTCATATAGAGTTCATTGGGATAAGCAATGCCTAAAAGAAAACATGGAAGATCTCATTCAACGAGACCAGTCAGTAAGCGGCCTCCAAGCTGGTGCAAATATCAGCCAGAAGAGGTGGAGGCACTAGTCGCTAAACTGGCAAAAGAAGGACACCCTGCAAGTAGAATAGGAACTGTTCTAAGAGATCAATATGCAATTCCTCTGGTTAAACCCTTCACTGGAAAGACAATAACTCAGATACTTAAGGAGACAGAACTTGCGCCGTCAATGCCAGAAGATCTTGGGAATCTTCTGAAAAGGGCTGCAAGTCTTTCGTCACACATGGAAAAAAACAAAAAAGACCTTCATAACAAAAGATCCCTTCAAGTTGTCGAAGCAAAAATTCACAAACTTTCGAAGTATTACAAACGCGAAGGCGTTTTGCCCCAAGACTGGAAGTACCAAGCAAAAAAAGCCACTATAGTGTAGTAAGTCGAGCTTTGCATTCTAGGAAATTTATCGACAGGTTCTAATGTCTAAATGGGAAGGCTAGTGTCTTTTCACTGAGAATCTGTGAGTTTTGTCACCATTCTTAAATAAAGCAGCTCTCTAGACTAATCGTGGTATCTATGACTTCAAATGAGAAGCAAATCACGGATTTTTTGAATTCAGCTTCGGAGGCCGCTGAAACAATATTGGAAGCTGTCAAGGAAAAAGAAGTTGTTCATGTTTTTTCACATTTTGATACTGATGGGCTTTCAGCTGCCGGTGTTATTGGAAGAGCCTTGTTTAGGCTTGGCGCAAAATTTCGCATTAGAATAACTCAGTGGATTGGTGAAAAAATTATAGAGGAAATCAGGTCAGAAAAGCCGCAGCTGATAGTCTTCACGGACTTGGGAAGTGGCTACATTGAATTGTTAAATGAGAAGCTTGCGGATTTTAGAATCGTAGTTCTAGACCATCATCAGGTAATTGGAGAACAAACAGCTAACATTGTGCATGTGAACCCGCATCTATATGGAATAGATGGAGCACGTGATATTAGCGGCTCAGGTGTTGCATATTATACAGCTAAAGCCATGGATAAAGCTAACATTGATTCGGCATCGATAGCTGTGGTTGGAGCCCTCGGAGACATGCAAGATAAGTATGACCAGCGAATGCTCGGAGGATTGAACGAAAGAATGGTCAAAGATGCGAAAAGCGCTGGGCTTCTGACAGTTGAGAAAGACCTGATGTTTTTTGGCAGAGAAACACGCCCTATCCACAGAACGTTGGCATCTACAACCAATCCGTTTATACCGGGCATAAGCGGCGAAGAAGACAAGAGCCTAGCATTCTTGGTGAACCTAGGCATCAAACCTAAGCAGGGCGAAAAGTGGCGAGCTTTAAGAGATCTTTCCGAAGAGGAGAAGAAAAAACTGTGCTCAGCACTTGCAGATTATTTGCTGTCAAAGGGTTTACACTACGAGATTTCAAGTCTTATTGGACATGTTTACATCTTGAACCGTGAGGAACCTTGGACTCCGCTTAGAGACGCAAGAGAATTTTCTGTTTTGCTGAACGCAACTGGACGCATGAACAAGCCAGGTCTTGGTGTAGCAGTGTGTATGGGTGATAGAGGTTTAGCCCTTGAAGAAGCGAACAAAGTCTTGGGAAAATACAGGATGAACATCAGTAAGTATCTTAGATGGGTTATGGAAAAGCCTGAGAGAATGGAAGAATTGGAAAATATATATGTTGTTCATGGCGGAGATTACATGGAAGACAAAATTGTGGGGGCCATCTCATCTATTCTTTCAATAACCCTTCCAAATCCTGAAAAACCTTTAATTATGTATGCAAATGTAAAAGAGGAAGAATCAGTGAAGTTTTCGGCAAGAACTGTAGATATGGTAATCAACAAAGGAGTTAATCTTGGGGAAGTTATGCGAATTGCCGCTGAAAAATGCTTGGGAAAAGGCGGTGGACACAATGTTGCAGCAGGAGCGCAAGTCCCAATAGAGAGCACTGGCACATTCATAAAACTTGTTGACGAGTTGGCAGGAAAACAGTTGAAAGGCGAGGAAATTGGAAGCTGAAATCACGTTGGAGTATGATGATGTTGAAATTGCGGAAGCCGTAGTAGAAGCCATTTCACCAGACAACCTTAACTCCTCACCTAGCTTATCCGTTGAGACGATAAGCGAAGGAAAAAGAGTTGTCACACACATAAGATGCAAAAGGAAAATCTCAACATTCATTGCTACAATCGATGATTTACTATTTTGCATTTCAACAGCCGAAAAAACTCTTCGAATGACAAGGAAGCTTCGTTGAGAAACCATACTTTTCCAAGTTTAATCACAACGTTAAATAGACGTTTCAATGTAAGACTTCCTTACAATTTGCTAGAAATAAACGAATTGACAGAGTGAGAAAATGCTGGACATTAAGCTTATCCGTGCGAATCCAGAACCTGTACGGAGCAATCTGAAGAAGAGAAAAGACCCTGAGAATCTGAAAATGCTTGAGGAACTCATTCAACATGATAAGAAATGGCGTCAGCTCCTGACGAAATTGAATGTGTTTCGACATGATAGAAGATTACTGACAGCAGAGATCGCGGCTTTGAGAAAGAAGGGAGAAGATGCAGACGACAAAATCTCCAAGGCTAAAGTAGCTGACAAGGAAATCACTGCGTTGGAAAAACAGGTGAGCAAAAGCGAAGAGAAAGTGTGTTACTATCTTATGCGGATTCCGAACCTCTTACACAAATCTGTTCCGATGGGCAAAGATGAACACGACAATGTTCCAATAAGGAAATGGGGTGAAATACCTAAATTCAGCTTTCCTGTCAAAAATCATGTGCTTCTAGGATTGAATCTTGACATAGTGGATCTTGAACGAGCTGGAAAAGTCGCTGGCTCCAGATTCTTCTACCTCAAAAGGGAGGGTGTTCTCCTTGATATTGCTTTAATTAGCTTTGCCCTAGAAGAGATGATCAGGAAAGGTTACGCACCCATAGAACCACCCTTCCTCATGAGACGAGAACCGTATGAAGGCGTTGTAGCATTAAGCGATTTCGAAAAAGATCTGTATAAGATTGAAAATGAAGACTTGTACTTAATTGCAACATCCGAACATCCGATGGCAGCAATGTTCATGAACGAGACATTAAAAGCGAAAGACCTACCGCTTAAACTTGTTGGAATAAGCACAAACTTCAGAAAAGAAGCTGGAGCACACGGCAAAGACACACGTGGAGTCTTTCGAACCCATCAATTCAACAAGATCGAACAGTTTGTGTTTTGCAAACCAGAAGACTCCTGGAAGATTCATGAGGAATTAATATGGAACGCTGAAGAACTTGTTCAAAAACTTGATCTGCCCTACCGTGTTGTGAACGTCTGTACAGGTGACATTGGCACAGTTGCCGCCAAAAAATATGATATAGAGGTTTGGATGCCTGCCCAGAATGCTTATCGAGAGGTAATATCATGCAGTAATTGCACAGATTACCAAACTAGAAGACTTAACATAAAGTACAGAGAGAAAGAAGGTGCACCGCCAAAAGGTTTTGTGCACACTTTGAATTCAACGGCTTTAGCCACCGGCAGAACGATTGTTGCAATACTTGAGAATTACCAGCAAGAGGATGGCTCGGTCATTATTCCAGAAGTTCTGAGAAAACACGTGAGTAACCTAGAAAAGATAGAGCCAAGACGGTAAAGCTTTTAATACTTTAATGTGAGCTTTCAAGTTACGTTTGGAGGGTAAGCTTGTCTCGGAGAAGACGATTAAGAGATAAATGGCGCGACAAATCATGGTACACCGTGCTGGCTCCATCATACTTCGGAAACGTCGAGTTAGGAGCCGTACCAGCTGCAGAACCAGAAAAACTAGTTTGAAGAGTGATTAACTCCACGTTGTATGAAATTACGAATGATTTTGCCCACCAGTATTTAAAAATGCATTTCCAGATAACTGAAGTTGATGGCAAAACCGCCCACACAATGTATAAGGGACATGAATACTCTAGGGACTATTTGCGAAGTCTCGTCAGAAGAAGAACAACAAAGGTTGAAGGAATATTCGATGTTGTTACAAAGGATGGATACGAACTTAAAGTGTCCGTTTGCGCCTTTACACTTTCAAGGATTAGGACATCGCAGGAGCAAGCTATACGTTCAATAATGAGGAAGAATGTTAAGGAAAAAGCTTCAGCTCTTACGTTAGACCAGCTTGCTCAGGAAATAGTTCTTGGAAAAATAGCGTCAGATATTTATAACGAAGCTAAAAAGATAGCTCCGTTACGTCATGTAGGAATTAGGAAATCGGAACTGTCGACTCCATTGGCTAAGCTGTTGCAGTTGCAGGCTCGGTAGAGAGCTGGAAGGCTTATGAAGCTTTAACGGTTATGATGTTTTTTCCGTGTTCGTAACCTTTTTCGAAGGCTGTTAAGTTTAATTCTAGAAACGCTTTTGGAACATTACGCTTTATCGATTCTTTCATCTGCCCTACATCAAACAGATTTGTTATTGCTGCAAACGCTCCTATCATGACGACATTTGCAACTATTTTCTTGCCAAGCCCCTCAGCAATCTTAGCTGCCGGAACTTCGTAAATCTTGGCTTTGAGATCCTTTCTCTGGTTTGGAACCAAATCCGGATCCACAAGGAGTATGCCATTTTCCTTCAGGTCGTCAACATATCCTACATATGCTTCTTGAGACATTATGACTAGGATGTCTGGCTGTTCAACCTTTGGGAAATCTATGTCTTCATCAGAAATTATTACTTCTGATTTGCAGCGACCGCCTCTTGATTCCGGGCCGTAAGATGCTGACTGAATAGCGTTCTTGTCTCCGAATACGCATGAAGCTGTAGCGAGAATCAAACCGGTTCTTATGATTCCTTGTCCGCCGAAACCGCCGATACGTATTTCCACACGCATAATCCTAGCCTTCACTCAGCTTTTGTTGAATCTTGATGAACTGTTTCTGAAGCAGTTCTCCATATGTTGGTTTCTCGATGTCGATGAATTCGCCGACTACTATCTTTTCTCTTGTGATTTCAGCTTTTGCAGGGTCATAACCATGTCTTATCTCCGATATTTGCCTGTACAGTTTCATTATGTCAATAGCTTTTCCAAGTTTGTTCCGTCTTCCATAGATTTCTGGACATGGTGAAATAACTTCAATGAATTTGAAGCCTTTCTTTCGGAGGGCTTTCTTAATGGATTCTGCGAGTCTTCTAACGTGTAACACGGTCCACCTAGCTACGTAAACTGAACCTGCAGCAGCGGCTAAATGCACAAGGTTGAATGGATGCTCGATGTTACCGTACGGCGTTGTTGTTGTATATGAATCCAATGGAGTTGTAGGTCCAGACTGACCGCCTGTCATTCCATAGTTAAAGTTGTTTGAGCATATAACCGTCAAGTCCACGTTTCGTCTGGCAGCATGGATGAAGTGGTTTCCACCGATTGCAAATAGATCTCCGTCACCGCTGAGAACGGCGACTGTCAATTTCGGATTTGCAAGTTTTATTCCAGTTGCCAAAGCTATAGGGCGACCGTGCGTAGTGTGAAAAGAATCACACTTTACGTAGCCTGCAGCTCGCCCTATGCAGCCTATTCCTGATACAACTACGAATTTGTC
This sequence comes from Candidatus Bathyarchaeota archaeon, assembly GCA_030672475.1. Lineage (GTDB taxonomy): Archaea > Thermoproteota > Bathyarchaeia > Bathyarchaeales > Bathycorpusculaceae > SOJA01. The sequence continues at coordinate 3,382 of DAOVGI010000051.1, read as the reverse complement.
TATGTCAACAGCCAAATCGTCAAGAGCCTTTACAAAACAGTGAAGGATTATCCCATCTCCACAGCCTTCACACCATATGTGAGGAAATCTTTCCGCGCGGAGATATTTAGCTAGTGGATGTTTTTCAAATTCTTGGATGACTGTCATATGCCTGCGGCTCTCCTTATTGCTTCAAAGATTTCAGATGGGCTATGCAGTTCTCCGCCTATTTTGGATAAGAGATGGACTGGTGTTTCTTTCGCTACCCTTTCAACTTCTCTCACAATTTGTCCACAATTCATTTCCGGAACAACTATTGCGTTCACACGCGTGGCTAATTCTTCAATTTGCTTTTCTGGAAAAGGCCAAACCGTTACGAGTCTCAGCAATCCGGCTTTTATTCCGGATTCACGGGCTTTTTTCACAGCATTCAGTGAAGCTCTTGAAGGAATACCATACGCGATAACTGCTACTTCTGCGTCTTCGAGCATAGACTCATAAGTCCGGACTATTCTGTTAGCGTTTTTCCGCATCTTTTCACAAAGCCTATTCACAAGTTTGTGTTGTACCTTGGGATCGGTAGTCTTTGGATAACCAAGCTCATCATGGGTTAACCCGGTGACGTGAACACAATATCCTTCTCCAAAACATGCCATAGGAGGAACCAGATCTTCATCAGGTTTAAAAGGCATATATTTGTCTGGTGACACCACCGGTTTTTTGCGTTCAACAATTTTAATCTCTTCAGGTGACGGAATAACAACACGTTCCCACAGGTGCCCTGTAAAACCATCAGCCAAAAGAAATGTTGGAGCGCGGTAAGTCTCCGCTAAATTGAAACATTCAATTGTTAAGTCAAACATTTCCTGAACAGAAGCTGGAGCCAAAGCAATTATACTGTAGTCTCCATGGGAACCCCATTTAGACTGCATAACGTCTTGCTGTGCTCCTTCAGTGGGTTGACCAGTGCTCGGGGCACCCCGCATAACATTTACTACAACGCATGGTGTTTCAGTCATGACTGCTAAACCAATGTTTTCCTGCATTAAGCTGAATCCTGGTCCGGAAGTTGCTGTCATAGCTTTGGCTCCAGCCCAGCTTGCCCCGATTATCGCGGCCATTGAAGCTAATTCGTCTTCCATCTGGACAAACATTCCGTTAACCTCAATCATTCTTCGAGCCATTCGTTCAGCAATTTCCGTCGCCGGTGTTATCGGGTAACCCGCAAAGAATTTGCATCCAGCAGCTATTGCGCCTTCTGCGCATGCAACATCTCCCTGCATTAGATGTTTTCCTGTTAGTACTTCTCTCTGAGAAACCATTACTCTTTATCACCTTTGCCTTCTTTTTTCTCTAAGTATATTGCAAAATCTGGGCATAATGTCTCGCAGAGACCGCAGCCGATGCATGCGTCTTCACTTTTTAGTTTCGGGGGGTGTACTCCCTTTGCGTTTAGTCTATCTGACTCTTCTAGAGCGTCAACCGGACAGAATTCTATGCAGAAGCTACATCCCTTGCAAAAATCTTCAATAACGTTCCATTCAACATCTGCAAGCTTTTTTCTCTTTACGACCGGTGTCAATAGTCTACTTGCACTCATGCTTCCATCTCGGCTGGTCAAACCATCTTTTTGGGATAGAGGAAGTAACAAGGATATAAAGGTTTACAAACGTAAAGGTCTATTCTGGAATGTAAACTTTTGCTACAGTGTTATTTCGCTTACGGAAGATTTTCTTCCTAAATTCATATTTCTTGTCCCCGTTTTCAATTTTTTTGCAATATTCTAGCTTAATCGAAAGTATAACGTTCATCTAGCACACCTTCTCCTTTAATCTTCATGTAGTTATGATGTGTCAAAGTGGTTATAGTTTGAGGAGCACTCCTCAATATTCACACCTTCTTCAGCTTAGCTAATTTTAAGGGTTTTGAAAAGTGAAAGCGCAACTTAAAGAAAATCATCAATGTGGGTTTTTTAATATGGTACAATATATGATACAAATATGTTTGAGGTTTAAGCCCATCTTGCATACGCACTTGCTCTTGAACCCAAAATAGAAACAAGTAATACTGGAATCACTTCTTTGAAGTCACATTCACGAACTGCAAAGACCTTCTGTTTTTTTCCCTCAAAAACGTTAGCGGGAATACCAACCTCAATTGCATGCTTCTTCAGATTGGTGATTCTATTTGCGACCACAATCAAACCTAATATGTCTGGCGGAGTTGTATACTTACTGATTTTCACAAGTGCTTCTCTAATCCGTGGTTTTTTGAAGAGCTGTTTGAAATTTGGACGGCTGAGTACTTCAAGTATCACTTTTTCTTCAAAGTGATTTTGAAATATTGCATCTGCTCCCGTCTTTGTACCTACATTCTTATCTGTAACACTATAACCTAGAGACCTTGCCCAATAAACCGCCTTCTCGATTAGTTCATCATGAGTTTTTGTAGACATTTTGATTCTCCACTATTCAGTATTAGAGAGACCATAAAAGACTTAGCAATCTTCAATATGGTCTCTTAAGTTACCTTGAATCGTGTGGTTTTTATAGAAAGGAATGGAATTATCTTCTAGGGTTAAGTTCTATGAGACCCATATTTGCGGCTATTCTCGGCTTGCTTACAGTAGCAAGTGTTTGCGTTGCTGGTGCGGCTTACTTGATTGACGAAGCAACAAAGCAAGCTGAGCAAGAAGCTAAAATCTATGCATAAGCTTCGCTTCGCTCTGTCCGTCTAGATAAGGTAGGGCTAGTTCTCTCAAAAATATACATCATTTCTAGAACTTTCTTCTATAGCGCCTCTCTGGTCAAGTCATTACAAGTATTAGAACAGCTTTTATAACTTCAGAAGTCTTAAATCAGAACCATGGGAGTTGCCTATACTACTGGAATACTTTCCATAATGTTAGGGTTAATTCTTTTCTTTCTCAAGAGTAGGTCAAGAGGAGAGATGGAAATAGAGGCTGGAAAATTTAAAGGACCTATATGGTTTCTGCTCATAATATTTGGTTTGTTTCTAATGCTATTAGACCCATATATTGGCTGACCAGAACATTCTTCGCGTGCGCAGATCATAAGTCATGTTCCTTCAAAAGTTCTATCACATAGCGAGTCGGTACAACGATCGTTAGCCCTGAGCTATAGAAAAGCTGTTTGTCATCAATTAATACCGACTTTCCATCGCTGTTCCTTATCGGCGCTGGCTTGCTGGCGACACAAACCCCGATGACGCTTCCATTGTCAACCAAATACACTGGGGCTCCGCTGTTGCCAGGATTTACCTCTACATCTGCGAGATAGGCGTCTGCAACTCTAATTTCGCGGAACCATTGGGGCGCTTCAGGAACAGGTAGCTGGGCAATGTTAAAAGCCCACGAGGTTGCCATCCATCCAGCGTTTGTGAC
>DAOVGI010000022.1 GCA_030672475.1 Candidatus Bathyarchaeota archaeon | reverse complement strand
GTAGGTATTAAAAATAACAAAAAATGGGTTTGGACTATGCAACAGTTGAGAAGGAAGTATGCCAAAAAATGACTGCAGAAATAATTTCAATGCTGAGAATCTTGGTTTTTCCGGGAGTCGTATTCCTTTTCGCCTTAGCCTTCTTTTACGAGTGGGTTGACAGAAAATTCTTTGCAAGACTGCAAAACAGATATGGACCATTACACACGGGACCTCTTGGTGTTCTACAACCTATCGCAGACTTTTTCAAGCTGCTTTCAAAAGAGGATATTACACCACATGCTTCTGACAAGCTCATGTTTGTTTTAACCCCAATTTTCTACTTTGCTTTTCCATTGGCAACGCTCTTTGTAATTCCTATTCTGAGTCAAACAAGTCTTATAGCCTTTGAAGGAGACCTTATTTTCGTCCTTTTCGCTTTCACATTAATAATCATAACCGTTTTTCTCGCTGGCTGGAGTTCAACAAATCGGTTCAGCACAATCGGAAGCATGCGAGCCATACTTCAAATGTTAGGTTATGAAATTCCAATGGGTCTAGTTACAGTTGGCACCGCAATAGCAGCAAAAAGCTTATCAATAAGCAGAATAGTTGAATGGCAAGCGCTTAATTTTTGGTTGATTTTGCTGCAACCTCTCGGATTCGCCATATTCACCATATGCCTCCTCGCCGAGTTACAGTTTGTTCCCTTTGACATTCCAGAAGCTGAAACCGAAATTGTAGCTGGATGGCGCACAGAGTTCAGCGGAAAAAAATTAGCATTGCTTCGACTTGGAAAAGACTTGGAGCTTGTTCTCGCATCCGCTTTAATCACATCGTTATACTTGGGCGGAGCCCAACAATTCTGGCTGATTCCACCAGTCGTTACTTTATTGGTGAAAACTACTTTCGCTGTAATGCTGCTCTCCTTTCTAAGGGCAGTATTCGCCAGATTGCGAATAGACCAAATGCTTTCCGGAATGTGGAAATATCTACTTCCGCTTGCAACCTTACAAATAATTCTAATCCAGCTCGGTGTTGGAAGGTAAAAACTTGGCTTTAGTGAAAGAAGCATTAAGACAGTTGTTTCGACGACCAGCCACTTTGAAGTATCCCTACGAAAAGCTGGCATTGCCGAAAAACTTCAGAGGCCGTCCAATTTGGGACATTGAAAAATGCATCGGCTGTGGACTCTGCTCCAAAGTGTGCCCTTCCGGCGCCATAGACATGGTTGGGAAAGGATTGGAGGCTGAAATCAAACATTACATTGATCGCTGCATGTTCTGCGGACAATGTGCAGAAACTTGTCCAAAAAATGCTATTACAATGAGCGAGGAATATGAGTTAGCAGGTTTTGACCGTTCAAAAATGATTTACGAATATAAAAGGGATACTTAACGTACTTAGATGGATCCATACACTCTAATCATTCAAGCAACAATTCCCACAACACTCACGAATTATTGCCTAACCGCATTTGAATAAACTGCAACGCGAATACTCGAGTGCGACAATTCCTACATAAGTCAAGCAGTTTTGCCGGTAAATCTATGTTCAAAATTAGTTCCCACCTACAACTACTTAAATCAATCACTCTTGGCTAAAATAAGCCAAAAATAAGATTGACATCTAGGTGCTCGGCCAGCCCTAAACTCGTATCTAAACTCGGAAAATAAGATGTCACATGTTTTTCCTAATTGGAAGACGAGAGTTCGAATCGCTCTCGGGCTACCGTTGAATCAAAACAACCTCCGCCCCCGCTTGAAAGCGCGCGCAATGGAATCTTTAAGCAGGTATAGATAGATATGTGTTAGGCAGGAGAGATTAATACGGGTATTTAACGTCTAATCCGCTGGCTTATGCAGAATGGAGGACCCGTAATCCAATATAGAACTGCTACAGAGCTTGCTGGCGACCTAGATGTGGATGTTACGCCTTTAGAGCAGAAGCTCCTTGAAAGCAAAGATGTCAATTTTTGGCTTGACAACCTCATACCATATGAGGCTAGAGTCGAGCAGAAGAAGAAACATGTGATAAATTCTTGCTTTATGCATGGCTCGCGCGACTTCAACATTGAAGTGGTGCTGCCAAAGCTTGCTCAGATGGGGTTGCACGCTGGCATAAACATACTTGATGAAAGAACTGATTCATGGTTGCAGGTTCTTGAACAAGCGTTAGAAGCAAGCTATGAAGACATATATGCAGACGATAAACGATTCTTGAGTCAAGTGTACCTTCACTATGATAAGCAGATCGTGGTTGGAGCATCGCTTGCATTGGCAGACTATTATAATGGTGCTGTGCAAACCCACCTAAACAGGCGTCTCAACTCCATATATGAAACGGTCAAAACAGGAACTCATGACATATACGAGGAACAGGGCAAATACAGTATTTATCCCAAAGAATGGGGAGATCATATGCTAAAATGGCAACTTTATCATGACGGAGACATTAAGCTGCCTTTCGTGCATGATGTTTTCGGCTTCGCCATTATGTACGGACGAACCAATGACAGAGTGATCACTGATAAGATAGATACAGTAATAAGTTGGATCTTACGACCAGAGCACCAGCGCTTATTCTATAACTATGGATACATTAGGTGTCCTCATGGTCTGGGTAAGTCGGTAGGATGGAAGGTAGATCTACCTGGGTACGAAGGGGTCGATTCGAGGTTTGACCCTATTGACCTGCTTATTCGATGTTGGATGATGGCTCATTTCAAGCCTGCTAAGAATCATCAGTGGTTCACTAACTGCATAAAACATCTCGAGAGCTTCACCACCAACAAAGGAACTTACATTTTTCCAAACAGATACATTACGGAGAAAAGAAACAGCGGCTACTGGGTTTTTGGCGGACGGATGGGTCTTGGAGAAAACCGCAGAAGAAGAATTTGGAGAGAGTTAGAATCAACGTTTTGGATGTTGAAAATTAAAAGTGTGGCAGATCTTGTAGGTTAGAAACAAACACGTAGGAAAAGCTCACTTTTGGCCTATTTTGAGCAGAAAAACTGCCTAGAAGCTGCCTGAAAACTGCTGATTTTGGTGCTCCGGCCGGGATTGGAGCACGAATTTACTAGTAAAAATATGCCTAAGATATGCTTGCAAGAGTTCGAAACTATCCAAAGATAACTAATAAATCCGTCTCAGAGCCTCTTCATATTCTTGGTGTTCTTAACGATCAGCCAGAATTCCTGAACGCATTTCAAATCCCTTCCAGTCCACATTTAACCTATTTGAAAACAGTGATTGCAAACTTTCGATAGTTTAATAGCTCGTTATGCATTGTATTTTAAATGGTGAGGATGTTTGACCGAAGTTATTTCAGTTCCTCGACCTTTACTGAAGGAACTTTATGAACATTTTGCTAAAATAGAGGAAATTTTAGCTACTTTAGAGGAGCTTATGAATAAAGAAGGGTTAGAGAGAATAGAAAAAAGTCTTGAAGATTACAAGAAGAAAGATTATGTGACTGTAAAGAGTCCTGAAAGTATCAGGGAAGTTTTAATGAAGGATTAAGTTTTGTCGTACAAGTCGATTTTTACACGAAGCTTTACTAAAGAATTTGATAAACTGCCAAGAGATGTTAATGAAAGAATTATAGAGGCGCTAAAGAAAGTTGCAGAGGTCCCTTATGCAGGAACTAAGCTGCGAGGAAAACTGGAAGGATTGTGGAGATGGAGAATAGGAAAATATCGCATAATCTACTTGATAGACGAAAAAGAGAAAGCAGTAGTTTTCTTAGATGTAGGATTAAGAAAAGCAATCTACGAATAACCTGCCAAAAACGAAAAATTCAAACGACAATTTAAACATACCCCGCTACCGCTTCAAATTCCATTCATAAGACAATTTTTCTATGCTTCCTTTAGGAATTAGGAACTTTTTTACCAGCAAAATTTGTGTTCAAATTCCAGCTGGCACTCATAACTACTCAAATTAAGCCTTTTTGAGCAAAATAACCTCAAAATGCGCCTGAAATTTATGGTGCTCCAGCCGGGATTGGAGCACGAATTTACTAGTAAAAATATGCCTAAGATATGCCCAGAGAGTTCGTTTTTCTCTTAGTCCATGTCTTTCGTAATTGTTAGAGGGCATAATTGGTTTGTGTAAAACAAGTTTTTCTACGAGTCATTACGACCTGTAAAATTCCGCTTCCAGCTTGGATTTCTCAGACAAAAGTGTTTCTTAACTGTGGATTTTTAGTATGTCTTTGGTTTTAAGTAGAAATTTTTCAGCTGTCTTTATTACGTCAATGGTTCCTTCTTCAGAAAATGTGAGGTCGTAGTCTGCTGTCTGTCTAAGATTCATTGCATCTGCGAATCCTTGAATCAGAGATAATTCAAGTTCATCGCGAAAGAGTTCTCGGATTGCAACGAGCAGTGCGTAATGGCTTTTCTCTCGGAATCCTTTGCTATACAGCAATGCTCTTGCAGCATGAAAATTGAGTAATAGCCTTGAATTGTAGCCCATTTGAAATTTCCATCCTGTAAAGATTTCCTTGCAGTTTCTAAATCCTTTTCAGCTCCTTTCATTTCCTTAAGAACAAGTTTCCTATCTGGTTTGATTTTAGTAAGTCTTCGTTCTCTAAGTAACTGCTTGAATTTGAAGCTCATTCACGTTCCCATAACGTTATGCCTCTAAAAATCCTTTCATATAAGGGCTTGTCTCTTTTTTTCATTTTTGCAAGTTCGTTTGAATCAATTATAATGGGTGAGAGCCTTCTATCGATTTTTTGTTCGCAAATCCTAACTTCGTGTTGAACGGTTTTAATATCTGATGTAAGCACAAACAGATCTATGTCGCTACCCTTAACGTCTGTTCCTTCAGCGCAACTCCCGAATAAAACAATCCTCTCTGAAACTTGTTTAATCTTATTGATTAAGTCGTTAAGAGTGAATACATTGAGTAAGATTTTAAATTGCCTAGCGACAGGACTTTTTAAATTCGCTCTGTAAAGGTTAGTTCTCCCTCGCCTATCCTTTTCAACTAAGCCTGCTTCATGAAGTTTTCGTAGGATTTGATTCACTGCACCTACGCTAACTCCAGTTCGCCTAACTATTTCTCTTTCATGGAACTGTTCCATAGGATTGGTTAAAAGAAAGTAGAGAACGTCTAAGCATTTAGGAGTTATAAAATTCATTTTTTTGAACATATGTTCATTTTTCTGAAAGAAACTCTTTAAATACTTTTCGATAAACTCCAGAACTGTTAAAGGTTCTTCAGAGAAAAATCGCATAAATTTTGCTCAAATCTTGCTTGTAACATGCTTGGATGTAAGGTTGTTTGGGATTTGACCCACTAAAGTGTAAAGAATCTCCTCAATAACCTAGGAAGCGGTACCTAGCACCTAAAATAAATGAAGCGATGTTTATTTCTTGAGAAAATACTGCTCATCCTATTGCAATATCCAAAATCAGATTGATGTTTATCCCTACACCACCTAATTCTGTTTGGTAATTCGTTTCTAAATTTTTATAAATTCACTAAAAAGGGGGAATATGCAGCCAGTTAAAGATGTTGAAAATATTGAGGAATATTTTATTGGCAAATTTTTGTTCAAATTTCAGTTCGCACTCATAACCACTCAAATTAAGCCTTTGTGACCAAAATAACCTCAAAATGAGTGTGAAAATTGGTGCTCCGGCCGGGATTCGAACCCGGGTCGGCGGCTTTCTTTCACTGTTTTGTGTCGAGAGGCCGCTATACTTGACCGGACTATACTACCGGAGCTCGAATAATACTACTTTTTCATTTGCGTTTGCAGTATATAGCCACTTCGTCATTGCTGCTGTAGCGGACATATTCAAAGCCTGCTTCAATTAATTTGTCTTGCTTTTCAAGGCTTTTGGCATGGGGATCATGCCATTCATGATTCAAGTTTATGGGGTGTATGCATATGTCAGTGTTGTTGAGTTGCTTATGTTCTAATAATTGTTTAACATGCAAGATGTCCTTGGCTCGGTGATAGCACGTGCAGTTAAAACCCTTTCAGGAACCCTAATAGTCAAGCTCTGTTCTCTCTGCCTCTTCAACGTCCTTCTGTTTTAAAAAGTCCTTATAATGTCATCATCACAGTCCACTTGGATAACGCGCGTGCTGCCAAAACCTTAAGCATAAGGGTGTGCATTAAGAGAACTTTGGAGGGTTTTCCGTGAGGACAGAGTTTGAAAAGATGGTGAAGAATGAGCTTTCGGGGCAAATCGCCAAATCATATGTGGCCCAAATTGCCCGTTTCCACCGAGTTCAAGCCTCCACAATGTTCCACGAAGCCGCAGAATACGTTAGAGACACAATACGCAGTATCGGCCTCAAAGATGCAAGAATCGAGCAATTTACATCCGATGGTGCCGCAAAATATTGGACTTGGGTTTCTCCGGTTGGCTGGGAAGTTAAGACTGCTGAACTCTACTTGGTTGAACCTGAAAAGAAGTTAATCGTTAGATACAAAGACGTGCCCACATGTCTTCACACCTACAGCAACTCCACACCACCCGGAGGTATAACCGCCGAGCTGATTGACGTAGGTGAAGGAACTAAACCTGAACATTATGAAGGAAAAGATGTAAAGGGCAAGTTCGTTTTAGCTACAGGTAGAGCGAAACAAGTTCATGAACAGGCAGTCTACAAGTATGGTGCTGCTGCTGTCATCACAGACTCTATAACATACGAAATGAGAAACGTCAGAGAAAGCGTGGATATACCAGACGCTCACGCCTACCAATCCATCTGGCCTACAAAAGAAGAATTAGGCAAGGTTACCTTCGGCTTTTCCTTAAGCAAACGACAGGGAAACCATCTTCGAGCCTTGCTTAAAAGCCAAAAAACCGTGACTTTAAAGGCTAAGGTAAACGCGAAATTGTTCCCAGGCAACCTGGACATAGTAACAGCCACAATCCACGGAAACTCAAAACCAGATGAAGAAATCTTTTTGATCGCTCACCTTTGCCACCCAAAACCGAGCGCCAACGACAACGCCTCTGGAAGCGGCTTGCTCCTGGAAGTCGCCCGTACTATGCAATCGCTCATAAATTCTGACGCAATCGAAACACCAGCAAGAACGATAAGATTTCTATGGGTACCCGAAACGTTCGGCACTATTGCTTACCTGTATTACCACGAAAATTCGGCATCCAAGTTGGTTGCAGGCATGAACCTTGACATGGTGGGGCAAAATCAAGAGATTTGCAAATCTACGCTCAACTTAGACAGGACGCCGGATTCTAATCCATCATACCTTAACGATTACGTTTTCAGCCTCCTTGAACGTTCAGTAGAAGAATTCGATCACAAGACATCCTTTGGCTCAGCATCTACATTTCGGTATTCCATTAACGCATTCAGCGGCGGAAGCGACCATGCAGAGTTCAACGACTCAACGTTTCGAGTGCCATGTGTTATGCTTATTCAGTGGCCAGACCTATACTACCATACTAGCATGGATTCAATTGACAAGGTCAGCGAAAACAGTCTAAAACGTGTCGGCTGGATAGCTACAGTTGCAGCCTTAACCCTTGCTAACGCCACAGTTGATGATGCAATTTCCATGGCAAATTTGGTGAGGTGGGGAGGAATTGCAAGATTACAGACAGCAAGCAAAGAAGCCACAGCTCTGGTCCAGAGGGCGAAAAGCTTAAACTCCGAGTTACCACAGAAACTCGCCACAATTGCATTCAACTACAAAAATAAGATGGGACATATAATTTCCCGGGAGAAAAGGGCAATCGAGTCGGTAAAAAGGTTAGGGAACAGTTCTAAATTGGAAGAATTCACTGCAAGACTTGTGGAGGACATAAATCACTGTGGTCAGCTTGAAATTGTCCGATTCGAAGAGACCTTGGCTCATGTCACAAAAAAAGCAGCAGTCATCCTTCCTACCCAATTAAAGGAAACAGAAGTGGCAAGAGAAGCGAAAAATCTAATTCCAAAACGACTGTTCAAAGGCACCCTCAATTCGGACATTCTAAAGAGAGGATTGGGCGAAAAAGAATATGAGTGGTATGAGAAGATCACAGACAAAGACAAAGATTTCACAAAGAAAACATACGAGATACTTAACTTTATGGACGGAAAACGTACTGTCTACGACATCGCAAAAGCAGTATCAGCAGAATACAGTCAAACCAGTCTGGGACATGTACTCAAGTTCATGCGCGACCTTCAGAAAGTAAATCTCCTTTCTTTTAAATAGATAAACACGCTTGCGTTGCAGGATGCTTCGCAATGTTTCGAGTTCTTTTGTGTTATGGTAACGGCGTATGCACTATTGTGTATCAAACTCCAACGTAACCCATCTGTAAAGCGTCTCTACACTTTATTTCTCCAAGTAGCTTTAACTCCAATTCATCAGGAGAGGCAGACTCATCATGCACATCTTCAACTGGGATTCTCGTCTATAACGGGTGCGTAGAATTCTCGTGACGTTGGGTTGTGAACAGCTTTCCTTGGGTGCAGTATTTTTCGAATAACGACACTAGCATGAAAGTACATGTGTTGAAGCTAGAGCATGAGAAATCCATTGGTTCAAGCAAGGAAAAAGGAAGATTTAACATGTTGGGGAATTGAGGTTTTCAGAGATTGATGTTTTTCATGACAAAATTCAGGGATAACTCCATTCTTCTCCATAGTTCATACACATCAGCACTATGTCCTGTATGTCTATGATTTCATGCGGTTCTGCTATGTCACAGTGAGGGTTCCAATTAGAATCTGAAGGTGTGGAATTGTAAGCCACACAGACTTGAATAACGTCATATATGTCGACTTTCAAGTCGTGGTTTATGTCTGCGGGGTTCCAGTATGGATCAACGAGTGTGACTGTTTCAGAACAACAGGGCCATCCTAAAAGGGATCCAAATAAGCTGTAAGTTCCCGGTTCTGGCTGATAATACGCTCCGTCTACATACTTATAGAGGTCCCACTGTAGTGTTTCGGTGTGGTTTTCTCCAGGTTCAAGAACAAGATCTAAGATTACTTGGATAAAGGCTTTGTTATCCGACCAATAGAAACAGCCTTCATGTGTACAGTAATATGCATCAAATAGTGGCGGTGTATACGTTATTGTTATGTTCGCATCGCCAACGTTACTCAATGTTAACGTGATGTCAATCGTTTCCCCTATAACTATAACGGTTTTACTGAGGTTCATTTCCAACAAAAGGCTGTCTTCAGGTCTGACCAATTGTATATTAAATGTCAATAAGGATGTGCCTACTAACAGCAATGACAGCACAATCATAAAATCAATTTTGCTTGACATTTCTTTTCTACGTAACTACATATGGGTGTACCAATAAATATCTCTTGCGGAAAAATTTTCTATATGTTGTTGAGTATGATTTTGTGCTAACGTGTGTCAGCAAGCGCTCTCTCTTTCCGCAAAGAAACCGTAAAGGTTTTAGCCTCTGTGCTCTCCTCTAAAACATGGTGATTTCCGCATCGTTCCTTCATTTTTTGAATCTAGTTTTTGCAACGTTCATAAAGAAAAATACCAGGAGGATGTTGGAACATATAGAAAAGACTAATAGAAGCAACGTGTAGAGGAATCTTCCACGAACCTTTATTTAACACTAAATAGAAGATAAAGAAAGGAATGTTGGACGCTACATCAACAGTAAAAGGAGTGATGGAAAATGGCTGGAAAATCCGGGATTATTTTCATTGGAAGCAAACCACCGATGAGCTATGTTCTAGCGATCATCACGAGTCTGTCAGGTTCCGACGCTGAAGAGGTAACATTGAAAGCACGGGGACGAGCGATCTCAACAGCAGTTGACGCCGCTGAAATAACTAGAAGACGCTTCATCAAAGACTTAAAGATAAGCAAGATCGCGATAGGAACAGAGGAGATGCCAGCGAGAGAGGGTGAAAACAGGGCAAGAATGGTTTCAACAATGGAAATAACGCTTACCAAAAAGTAAGAGAAAACTGCAAAGCAGAGTGTAAACAAACATCTCGTTTTTCTTCAGAAACATGCTTCGAAGACCTAGGTTATAGCATGAAGAACTTGTTCGTTACTGCACCGGTGAATCTTTTTTTCTCGCTCAATGTACAGATTACTTGAGAACGCGATATTGCAACCGAGTTAAGAACAGTAATTTTAGGCTTGTGAATGTCAAAAAAATGGTGGTGAGTGAAGAAAATAAGGGGTAGTCTAGTATTCCTCGGGTCCGCTAGGCGGTGTCATTGGCGCTTTTGGTTTTGTTGATGCTATTACGTCGTCTATGCGTAGTATCATTGAGGCTGATTCTTCGGCTGATTTTACCGCTTGTTCTTTTACGACCAGGGGCTCCAGTACTCCGTTTGTAAGCATGTTCTCAACTTTACCGTTGAAGACGTTTATGCCCATGGCGTGACTGTCTGGTTTTTCGTGAGCAGCCCTCAATGTGACGATTACATCTATTGTTTCAAGTCCAGCGTTTTCAGCTAAGGTTTTTGGCACGATTTCAACAGCGTTGGCAAATGCTTCTATTGCCAGTTGCTCTCTTCCTCCAATACTTGTGGCGTGTTTCCTCAACTCTTTGGCTATTTCAACTTCTACTGCGCCGCCGCCTGGAACTATCTTATTGTTTTCTATTACATCTGAAACTACTGATAAAGCATCGTGAAGTGCTCTTTCTGCTTCGTCCACCATCCTTTCCAGTCCGGCGCGGATGAGAACAGCGACTGATTTGGGGTCTTTGCATTTTTCCACGAAGATCATTTTATCTTCGCCTATTTTGCGTTCTTCAACGATGCCTGCTCCACCCAAGTCTCCAAGTTTCAGGTCATCCAGATCTGAAACCATTCTTGCTCCAGTTGCCCTTGCAAGTTTTTCCATGTCTGATTGTTTCACTCTTCTTGCTGTGAGTATTCCCTGTTTCGCCAGGAAATGTTGTACCATGTCATCTATGCCTTTTTGGCAGAAAACAACGCTGACTCCTGTAGTCTTAATTTTATCAACCATCTCTTTCAGCATTTGATTTTCCTTGTCTAGGAAAGCTTTAATTTGTGTTGGATCTCGTATTCTTATTTCGGCACTGATTTCTGTTTTTTCGATTTCCAATGGGCAGTCTAGCAGGACTATTTTTGCGTTTTCTATTTTCTTGGGCATGTCTGAGTGAACGACTTCTTTGTCGATTATTACACCTTTGATGAGTTGGGATTCGAATAGGCTCTTTCCTTCCTTTTTTATGATTTGTATATTATCTATGTCTGCCACATTTTTTTCTCCACGTCGCTCAACGATCTGTTTTACAGCGTCTATTGCTATTTCGGCTAAGTGTTCTTTTGCTGGGCCGACAGTTTTGCTTCCCATTGATGTCAGTGCAACTTTTCTCAGTGTTTCACGGTCTTCAATGTTTACTGGTATTGCGATTTTGTTTATGGTTTCTATCGCTTTCTGTACAGCCTTTCGGTAGCCGCTCACTATTACTGTTGGATGTATATTCTGCTCTAGGAGATCCTCAGAGTTCTTCAAGAGTTCACCTGCGAAGATTACAGCTGTTGTTGTTCCATCTCCCACCATGTCATCTTGTGTTTTTGCGATTTCTACCATCATTTTACCTGCCGGATGCTCCACTTCTATTTCATTTAGGATTGCTGCTCCGTCATTGGTTATTGTTATGTCTCCTAAGCTGTCTACGAGCATTTTGTCCATGCCTCGCGGTCCAAGCGTGCTTTTCAATACTTCGCCTATTATGCGGGCTGCCATTATATTGTTTCTTTGAGCTTCTTTTCCTCTGCTTCTTGTTGTACCTTCTTTAAGAACTAAGACTGGTTGTCCAGAAGCGGTTGTTGTTAAGTAAGCCATACAACTCCTCCATCTAATATAAAATACTGATTCTGAATAAGCAAAAATGCTCTGCAATATAAACTTTTACTTCTGAAATTCACAAAAAATATAGCACCTTCAGATTCTTCACACTTAATTTTAGAAGGTGCCTCACGTATAAAAGCATAAAAGGCCTAAGGAAGAAACCTTTTAGGTTTTGCTTGCATGTTTCACAACTTGCAAACCCTTCGGTCTTCTCTTTTTTGTCAATAGAGAAATGCTATGCAAATTGCTATAGGCTTGCATATTCAAAAGCGTTGCAGGAAGTGATGTTGAGTTGAAAGAATATGAATGCGTGGAAGTTAAGCACCATAAGGATGTCGGTGAAACAATTGAGGAATGGCAAAAAAGGGCTGGAGGCTCCACATTTATTATCCTATTCATATAGGGATAGGTACCGATGGCAATCATTATATGCTGTTTGAGAAGGGCGAGTAAATTGTACAAACCGACTCTCAACTTTCCCTTTCTTGTTTAAGACGGTTAAACAATTGCTTAGTTTTTCTCGGTTTAGATTAATTCGAAGTATTCGCATTAATCTGTGGACTGCTGCAAACAGGGCACTTAGTGTTCCTTTTAACTTCGACGGTTTCGAAAACCATTTCTTCTCCATTTACGAACAGCATTCGTCCGACAAGTAACCTGCCTATCCCTGTGACAAGCTTAACAGTCTCCATGACCTGTAATGAAGCAAACAAAGCGGGTGTGGCACCTAAAACTGGAATCTCTCTATGTTCTGGTGGATCTTTCGGAAATACACATCGCAGGCACGGTCCTTCACCAGGCACGATTGTAGTCATCTGTCCATGGAGTGAGGACACGCCAGCATGAATGAATGGTATGTTACTGGTCACACAATACTCGTTTACTATGAATCTTGTTCTCCAATTGTCTTGCCCATCAACAACTACGTCAACGTCTCCTATTACATCGTGCACATTATCTCTGGTGATCTCGGCTACAATTGCTTCTACCCTTATTTCGGGATTTAATGCCTTAAGCTTCTCTCTAGCCACCTCTACCTTGAATTTCCCAACATCTTCTTGCCAGCCAAGGATCTGCCGGTTCAGGTTGTTCAACTCGAATTTTTCATTGTCTATCAGAAGAACTCTTCCTACACCAACGGTGGTTAGGTAGATTGATGCTGGGCATCCTAATCCGCCAACGCCGGCTACAGCGACTGATGCCGCTTTCAGTTTTTTCTGTCCCTCAACATTCCAACCAGAAATCAACATTTGCGTTTTATACCGTTCCAGTTCAGATAACGACAAGTCCACCTATAGGCCTCCTAAATCTAGCTTAAGCTGTTTACCAATAATTAGGTTTTCAATGGTTAGAAGATTATAATTCATATAACCTACTTTTCATGCACAAACTTCACCCAAGAGTAACAGCAGTAACAGGAACCTTTCCTTTACAGACCAAGACCGCTCGTAGTGTTGTCATCGGTAGAAGTGAAGCAAGAAACAATGGAAATGCTTGAATCACGTGAATGCACATGCCTTATCATTTATGAATTCTAGCTCTGTATTCATGCTTCACATCAGAGTTTCAATAGTGTAGTTTGTTTTTTCTGAACAGCGCGCGCTACAGTTTTGTGTGTTAAACTCAGCTTTTCAGCTTTTCCAGAATTATTGCTGGGCAAATTTTTTTGACACCGTCAATTCTCCCAATTTTTTCGGAAATCAACTTCGTAAGTTCTCTTCCATCCCTAGTCCATATCTCTGTCATGACCATGTGGTCACCCGCTGACGTTGCGACTGAGCGGACTTCCTTTAGTTCACAGAGTTTTTGAGCTGCCTCCAACAGCTTTGTTGGGTCTACGTCAACTCCAACTATCGCGACGGTACGTATTCCCATTTTGAACGGATCAACCTCAATCGTGAACTTTTTTATTACTTCTTTTTTTTGGAGTGCTTGAACCCTTTTTCTGATTGTTGATTCACTTAGTTTTAGCTTTTCAGCTATTTCCGTGAATGAACGTCTTCCATCTTCTTGAAGCATTTTCAGAATCTTGAAGTCTAGTGCATCAACTTCTAACATTATTATCGTATTCCTATTTTCGCACTTTTTTATCCTCTTATCGCCGAATTTCTTACGAAAGATATATAAGAAAGTCTCACATAAAAGTGTTTTTGTTCCAAAAATGTGAACAAAAGGTGTGAAAAATGGAAGAAAAAGAGAAAGTTGAAGAGAAGAAGCCGTTGTTGCGATTAGGCGAAACTGTTCCAGATTTTGAAGCAGTTACCACTCACGGGAAAATAAGGCTTTCAGATTTCAAGGGAAAATGGGTTATCCTGTTTTCTCATCCAGCTGATTTCACTCCAGTTTGTACAACAGAATTCGTTGCTTTTGCACAGATAAACGATGAACTAGTGAAAAGAAACGTGAAGTTAATAGGATTAAGCATTGATAGCACTTTCTCGCATATTGCTTGGATTAGAAAAATCAAAGAAAAGTTCGGAATCAAAATCCCATTTCCAGTAATAGCTGATTTGGACATGAAAGTTTCTAATCTTTTTGGCATGATACATCCAGGCGAAAGTGCAACCGCAGCCGTCAGATGCGTCTTTGCAATAGACCCTGAAATGAAGCTGAGAGCCATGATATACTATCCGCTAAATGTTGGACGAAACATGAAAGAAATTCTAAGACTTGTGGATGCTTTGCAGACTGCCGACAAATACAAGGTTGCTGCTCCGGCAAACTGGAAGCCAGGCGACGACGTTATTGTTCCTCCACCAAAAACACAGGAAGAAGCAGAAAAGCGTCTGCAAGAAGGCTATGAATGCGTAGACTGGTTCCTGTGCAAGAAGAAACTTCCACCATAATTCCCCATTTTTTAATGGTATAGGCTATAAGATAGCCCGATAAGAAGGAGGTGAAGTGATTGGCTGTTATAACTTCAAAGGCTAAACTCATAAAGGACTTAAGAGTTGCAGTTGATAATGGAAGAGCTCACAGCGTTTGTTTGGACCTACCAGCCGAACTTGGCACAGACATGGGGCCTACCGCCCTAGAGCTTGGGGTTATGAGCTTCGCCGGATGCTTTGCCACTATTTTTTCGTTGACTGCAAAGAAGATGAGGATTCAGCTGAAAGATTTAGAAGTTGAGCTACGCGCCCAAAAATCCGAGGAAACCGGCACAATAGCCTCTGCTGAATTTAGCATATCAGTGAAAAGCGATGTTAGTGAGGACAGAATTCAGCGAATCTTTGAACTAACTCGTGAAAACTGTCCGGTTGGAAAACTTTTCGAGCAGGCTGGTGTGAGAATAAGCTATAATCTAAAGCACGTAAAAGAGTAACATATCAAAGGAATGAGGAGGAAAAATGAATCGTAAAGCGTTACACAAAATAAGTTATGGCTTGTACGTCGTAACTTCCAGAAAAAGTGACAATTTTAACGGGCAGATTGCTAACACAGTGTTCCAAGTAACATCTGAACCAGCAACAATAGCGATAAGTATCAACAAGCAGAATCTTACGCATGAGTTTATCCGAGAAAGCAACGTCTTTGCCGTTTCCGTTCTTTCAAAGAATGCACCGCTAAAGTTTGTAGGTCATTTCGGATTCAAATCTGGAAGGGACACAGACAAGTTTGAAGGGATAAATCATAAAGTTGGAACAACTGGTGCACCAATAGTTTTGGATTATGCAGTTGCATGTTTAGAGGCTGAAGTGATTAAAGAAGTTGATGCAGATACACACACCATTTTTATCGGTAAGGTGGTTGATGCGGAAATTCTCACTAACGAGGAACCTATGACCTATGCTTATTACCATAAAATAAAGA
>DAOVGI010000065.1 GCA_030672475.1 Candidatus Bathyarchaeota archaeon | reverse complement strand
TGTAACCAGCTTTGTAGCCTGGCTTTTTTATAACGTCTGCGAGCACGTCGTCGTATCTGCTTATAACTGTGAAAAGTTTGTCTCCGTTTGGAACGAAATTGGACGTTATTTCGAAGGCGTTATCGTTTTTGGAGATTGGTCCTTCGCAATCTGATATGAAGACTTTTTTCACTGTTTACGCCGCCTCAGTTCTTCCATGTGCCTTATGCTTTTTCCTACGTGTTGTTTGGAGGCTATGTCTGTTCTATGCCACAGTGCACCGCCTTTTATTGCGTTTATTCCTTCCAAAGAGATTTGCCTAGCCGCCTCAATGTTTTCGCTTATGCCTATTACAGATATTGCTCTTGATTTGAGGGCGTAAGTTTCGCTGTCGCGCAGCTCCATAGACGCTGGATAAACACGGATTCTTTCCCCGTACTTTCTAGTCATCTCGTAAGCCTTTGTTAGGTTGACTGACTTGCCTATTTCGTTCTTGTTTACAAGATTTGGAAAAATGCTTGAGTATCCGCCATAGTTTGGTGGAACCTTGTAGGTTAAGACTGTTGCAGCTTTTTCCAATTCGATGCGTATTAGGTTTCCTTCTAAGATTTTGTAGCAGATGTCAACGAAATCATCTTTTAGAATTGGTAAAATGTTCTGTATTTCCGGATCTCCTGGACGGCTGTTGTTTTCGAGGATTTTAGGTCCTTTGCCTGTGTGGATGAAGGCTACATAGAAGGGCATTCCTCTTAGGGCTTTATTGTCTGCAGCCTTCAATTTTTCAAAAATTTTGGTGACGATTTTTATTTCCTTAGCTCTGTCAGCATCTGTCATAAAGGGCAATACGTCGTCAACGTCTTTGTATGAGCCCATACCTCCGGTGTTTGGTCCGCTGTCGCCGTCAAAGGCTCTTTTGTAGTCTCTTGTTTCTGGCAGGGGCACTAGGTGCTTACCGTCGCAAAAGGCTTGAAAGCTGGATTCTTCTCCTTCAATTTTTTCTTCTATTATGACTGATCCGTATTGGAAGTTTGCTAGGAAATGTTCGAAAAGTTGTTGGCGAGTTGTGAAGTGGTCTCCCCATACGCCTACGCCTTTTCCAGCTGCTGGCTTATCTGGTTTAACAACTGCCTTATTCTCGAGTTCGTCAAGCCAATTATAAACAGCCTTTTTTACTTGTTCTTGACTTTTGTAGTCTTTTGGGTTGAAAATTCTAAAGCGTGAGTTTGCTTCTGGCACGATTTCTTGGAATAGTAGTCGCTGGGCAACTTTGCTTATTTCTATGGCGTACTCTTTTGTTGGGCAGATCACGGGTATATTTGTTCGCTTTTCTACAAGGTCGCGTACACCGTTCATTATGGGTTTTTCTGGGCCGACTATGCAGAAGTCTATTTTGTCTTTGTTTGATTCTGCAAATCTACATATTTTCTTTACGTTTAAGTCTGGGATGATTACATGCTTGACTGATTTTTTCACGTTGAAGGGGTTTCGTTGTTTATCAGCAATATAGAGTTCTACGTCGTAGTTTATGCTTCGTTTGAAAGAGTCAACCATTGCTACTGCTCTTGCGCCGTAAGAAACAACCAGTATGCCTACTTTCTCCATAAGCAACCCATCAAATTAAAAGAATAGAACATAGTCCTAATTTATTTTGCCAATGTGTCTATTCAATGGCTTCTGCTATCTCGTATAATCTTCCTGTTTCCTCGTAGCCTTTCATGAATCTTTTCTTCATTTCATCCGCTATTTTTTGTGCCAGTGGTGTTGGATACCTGCTTGTTATGCATCCTAGGCACAGTTGATCTCGGCTGAAGCCCGTTGCTTTTATGAACCCTTCTATTGACTGGTAGCATACAGCGTCTGCACCTATGATTTTTGTTATTTCTTCAGGACTATGCTTTGAGCCTATTAGCTGGCCGTATGTTGCCATGTCTATTCCGTAAAAGCATGGTCCAATTATTCGTGGAAAAGTTATGAATACGTACACTTTTTTGGCTCCCATTTTGCGCAGTTTTTCCACTATGACTTTTGTTGTGTCACCTCTGACTATGCTGTCGTCTGTTACTATGACCCGTTTTCCCCTGATTTTTGGTGCTAGTATGTTGATTTTCTTGTCGATTGTTGAATACCGTTCTCTATTTAACAGAATAAAAGCCCTTTCAGTCACGTAACGATGTCTGCGGGATGCACGTTCCCACCTTAAGCCAGATTCTTCATGAACCCCTAAAGCCGCATCATTACCAGTCTCTGGCAAAGAAAGAATCATGTCTGCATTCTTAATAACATCTGCATTCTCTCTAGCGAGGTTTCTCCCAAATTCTTCGCGGATTTCATAAACATATCTTTCATCAAACCGCGAGTCTGGTCTTGCGAAATACGCGAATTCAAATGCACAGAAAGCTTTTTTTCTCCCATTTACGAGTTTCTCCCTTTCAAATCCATCCTTTGTAACCGTTACGAGTTCGCCAGGTTCTAGTTCAAAATCTCTTTCGAGTTCGTTTATGTTTAGACCCACTGTTTCTGACGAGAACGCGTAGGTTAGGTAGTCTTTGCTATGACCAGCACATAATGGTCTTATTCCGTATGGGTCTTTGAAGGCAAAGAATTCGCCCTCTTTTGTTATGACAGCCACTGAGAAGGCTCCTTGAATTTCTTGCATACACGTTCTAACGGCTGAGGCTGGATCTTTGCTTTTTGATAATTGAATTAGGAGTTTATGGCAGATCAGGTCTGCATCACATTCATAAGAGAAGCCGGGAAATTTTTTGCCTATCTCTTTTTTGAGTTGGAATGTGTTGACGACGTTGCCGTTGAAGGAAACAGCCAACTTCAAACCGTTTTTTGATGCTGTGACTGGTTGAGTGCCCTTTATTAATGATTTTTCGTCTGTTTTTCCAGATGTTGTGTATCTGACGTTTCCGATGCCTATGTGTCCAGGTAAACGTCCAAACCATTCTTGAATTGCGTTTGTTTTTAATTTTGGCACGAGGTCTAAGCTTCTGTGAGCGTGAAATTTTCCACTATCATAAGTAAGGAAGCCATGGGATTGATGTCCTCTGTGATTTTGCGCTCTCAAACCCCAGTATATGCAGGAGAACATGGGCTGTTCTTGGAAGTTTATGGCTCCGAATACTCCGCATGCGATTTTTAACTGTTCTCCCATGGTTTGCAGTAGGGAAGACAGTTGTTTATCAACCTTTAGAACATTTTTAACTAAAAACACCATTGCTGTAACCAAGCTTGAACATTGGAGAACATCGAAAAATGCTTCGGCGATGTTGAGAATCCTGCTAATAAAGAGCGCAGAAACGCGACCACGTTTACAGATATTATTAGAAACTTCTGAAGACATGATACATAAAGTGGAATTTAAGACATTGACAAGGAACGTCGTAGGGCTAATGATACAATGTCTTCTATATTCGCCCTTTTAGCGATAGCGCTCTTGACTAGTGAGTGTGTTAGCTTTTCTAGAGCGGTGTGAACTGTTAGATCGGTAACGTTGGCTATTCTACTGTGCTTGAGGTTATTGCTAGTTCTGCCCCATCGATTACATGTATCCACCAGCTCAGCGGCTCGAAAGAATCATCGTAATAGACTACAAGTCTTGCTACTGAGTCTATTGGAGCGTCTTCCGGAACATCACCAGTCCAAGTCAAAGTTTTCTTGTGACATGGCTTAAGAGTTAATGTTTTTGGCGTTCCGCTCCAAGTCCATGCTTCACCTTCAAAAGCTATACTAACAGACCATGTGCCCTCAGCTTTTCCAGTGTTTTTGAATTTAATTTCCACCGCGAAATCTTCACCTGGCGTTTTATCAACTACGCCACCGCTACACGCTAGGCATGTTAAGGATTGGTTGTCCAAACCTACTGATGAAAAACCAAGTATGACGATTGTAGCAGCCAATGCGATAGACAACAAAGCAGAACCTTTCTTCATTCTCCTTTCTCTCCCTAAAAATAAAAGGGAATACTCTGCTTTATCCCTTCTGTAGAATAATTCTATAAAACTATAATAGAGTATTCTACGCATAGGTTTCCATACAAAACCATGACTTAAATTTCAACGGGCTAGTTCACGGGCGAGTTCTTACGGTGTGAGCCTGAATTTGTCTCTCGGGTAAAGTGTGACTTCTCTTATGTTCTTTTCCCCTGTCAGCATCATTGTCAGTCTTTCTAAACCTACAGCCCATCCAGCATGAGGCGGCATGCCATAATCAAAGGCTTGCAAATGATGTTTGAAGGATTCTGGGTTTAGACCCTTCTCTTCCAATCGTCTAATGAGAAGCTCTTTAGACGCAATTCTTGTTCCGCCAGAGGCTAGTTCTATCCAACTCCACATTAGGTCAAAGCCTTCACAGATTTCAGGATTGTCGTCGCGGGGTTTTATATAGAAGGCTTTTGAATGCGTCGGCCAGTCGGTTATGAAATAGAAGTTCGGATGAATTTTGCCGAGTATTCTGAAGGCTTGTGTCGGTATGTCATCACCCCACAGGATTTCTATGCCTTCCTGCTTCAAGTCTCGCAGTACATCATCATATTTTAAGCGTCTAAATGGAACTTCTGGTATTTTGACATCATGTTTCAGCTTCGACAGTTCCTTCTGACATTTTCCGTTAACAGCCTTGCACGCGAATTGCGTAAGCTGTTCAAGCAGTTGCATCACATTATCAGCTGTCGCAAAAGCTTGCTCAATATCTATCGAAACAAACTCGCTCAGGTGACGTCGTGTATGAGACTCCTCAGCCCTGAAAAACGGTCCCACTTCAAAAACCTTTTCGAAGCTCATTATAAGCTCTTCTTTATACAATTGTGGACTCTGAGCGAGAAAGGCTTTCTTCTCAAAATATTCAACAGGGAACAAGGCGGCCCCGCCTTCAGTTGCCGAAGCGATGATTCGTGGAGTGTGAACTTCTATGAATCCTTTTTCAAATAGAAAATTCCGTACTGCCTCCACGGCTGTGTGCTGTATCTTGAAAACGGCGAAGTTCTTTTCTTGACAAAGGTCCAATGCCCGTGCGTCCAGTCGAACATCTATATGTGCTGGTGTCTTTCCAGTTATGTCAATTGGCAAATGAAGGGCAGCTGTGCTAAAAATCCTAATTTCCTTCGGTATCACTTCGATGCCTCTAGGTGTCATTTCAGTCTTCTTCACAACGCCTCTTACGCCAATGCTGTATCTTTTCTGTAGAATGTCAGACTTCGATAACACTTCGCTGCCCACTTTTTTGCGTGGCACAGTAACTTGTATTGTTCCTTCCCTATCCTTCAGTATTACGAAGCGTATTCCACCTAAATCTCTTATCTCTTGAACCCAGCCGAAAAGCGTAACTTCTTGGTCGTGAAGTTCAGGCTTTACCTCAACAGAATAATGTGTTCTGCTCAAACTGCCAATAAAATCTAACTTCATAAGTTCACCCTCAACTAATCTGCAAACTCCACACGCAGAGTTATGTCATGAACTCTACGTGCAATCTCCTTTAAAGACTTCACATCAAAAGGCGGCCGCCTCCCACGCCTCTTCCTCAAGATAACCCTGGTCTCCGTTGTCCCGTCAGGCAGCCAAATAGTGTTTATCGTCATTATACTTAAAGGAGCAAACAGATCCTCCAAAAACTTTCTATCATCAACCCCATACTCTAAAACCCGAATAGATTTACCAATCTTCTCCATCATAGTCTTGATAATCTTGCCGCCGTAACCTAGAAGACGCGGAACATCACCCCGCCCAACAATTACAGCCAATGTATTATCAACGTCCACAGCCTTATGAAAATAAACATTCTGAAGAGAAGGGTACTTATCCTCCAAAAATAAAAGCAAGCGAGCCACTTTCAAGTCTAATTCGCTTATCTCACCAGATTTAACTTTTGCCAAACACTTTTGACACAGTATCCCGCTTTTTAGACAGAAGTTACACAGTCCAGTTTTCACCTAGAAAAGCTCCCTCCACAAATAAAGGAGGGGCGGCGGAGCTTTGCACGTTCAAGCAGAATCGTCATCTAGTGTCCTAGGGTTATCTCGATTGTGCTGACATTTGTAGGCGTGCCACCCTCTTCTCTGGGTGCCAACTGCTCAGTTCCGATTCCAATCTTCTTCACTTTCACATCTGGCAGGAATCGTCGTCTTACTACCTCGACAACATCAACTGCTCGGTTGATTGATCTTCCCCTTGCCTTAACACTTACTTCTTTTGCTCCGCCGTGAAAGAGGGTTATGCAAGCCAGTACGTAGTTCATTACTGGCTTCCTCCCGATCAACACTGCATTGCTTTCAGACATTCGTACCGCCTCACTCCTCGCTTTCACTTTTCCTATGGTTCCATAACGATTTTTATCGCTAAATAAATAGGTTACGGTTTTGACTTCTCAAAAAATCCAGATTAAATATTGTATGTTCCCATCGCCTTCATCTTTTCCAAATGCTTAAATAAGTCACATTAGTGTAAAATTAAAACTTGACAAAAGTCTATTAAGAAGGGAAAAAATATTGGAAGCTCTTACCAGACGTTCAATGCAACTTCTTCGAATGTTGTATGAAAACGGTAAGGCTACGAACACATACTCGTTACACATGAAGCAAAACGATCTGGCAAAACAACTCAGCATAAGCAGACAAGCATTGAACGTTCACCTAAGAAAACTTAGAGACCAGAACTGCATACGAACTGGCCGAGGGTTCATTGATGTAACAGAAAAAGGATTAAACGCGCTTGGAATATCCTCGAACCCAGCGTTTATATTGATTAAAGTGTCTCCTCGCAAAAGAGGTGGAGTTTACGAAAGAATCAAGAAACTCGCCATCCAAAGAGCATTCAGGATTGCAGGTGACGTTGACGCTCTTATAATGGTTGAAAGAACAAAACTTGATGAAATTCTAAGAAAACTCTCCTATATCGAAGGAGTAAAAGACACAAAATCCTACGTTGCCATAGAACCAATAAAATAGGAGCAAGCTGCTGTGAAACTTTTTGAATATGAAGCGAAAGCCGAACTGGCAAAATACGGAATCCCAATACCAGCAGGTGGACGGGCAACAAATGTAAGTCAAACCCACGAAATCGCAATCAAGCTGAAGCCCCCATTTGCCGTAAAAGCACAAGTGCTTATCTCCGGAAGAGGAAAAGCAGGCGGCATACTTTTTGCAGACTCGGTTTCAGAAGCGGAAAAAGCCGCAGAAAAGCTGCTAAAGATGCGAGTAAAAGGCATACCAGTCAAGAGTGTATGGATTGAGGAGAAAGTACGAATAAAGAACGAACTCTACTTGGGCGTAACTATCGACAGAGTCAACCGAAGTTACGTTGCAATTGCTTCAGCGGTTGGCGGAATGGAAATAGAAGAAATAGCTGCAGAAGCCCCAAGCAAAGTCATGAAATTCTTGATAAATCCGCAACATGGTTTCCATTCTTTCCATGCTCTCCAAATTGCAGGAAGAATGGGATACCGCGGCAGTCAACTCTTAAAAGTGGGAATAATTTTTGAAAGTCTATATCGTGTCGGCATGGATCACGATGCAGAACTGATTGAAATTAATCCCTTGGTAGAAACTCAAGATGGAAAATTCGTTGCGGTAGATGCACGCATGATAATAGATGACAACGCTCTATTCCGCCATCAACAATACAAAAAAAGACTCCTAGAAGGGGAAATCGAACTCACCTCACAAGAATTAGCAGCCATGAAAAATGACTTGTCCTATGTTAGACTGAAAGGAAACATAGGCGTCATAGGCAACGGAGCAGGCTTAGTAATGGCTACATTAGACACTATCCAGTTTTACGGCGGAAAACCAGCAAACTTTCTGGATGTTGGTGGTGGGGCAAAAGCAGAAAGGATATTTGCAGCCTTAAACATTGTTTTTTCAGATCCGAATGTCAAGGTGCTTTTCATAAACATTTTAGGTGGACTAACCCGCTGTGACGAAGTCGCACGGGGAATCTTGAAAGCGAAGGAAGAAACAGGAGTAATGAAACCCATGGTCATAAGACTTGTAGGAACAAATGAGGAAGAAGGAAAAAGAATGCTAACAGAAGCCGGAATACACGTGCTGGAAAGCATGGAAGAAGCCGCACAAGAAGTCGTTAAAATGTCTAGATAAGAAGGGTACAAATGATTTGGGAATCATAGTTGACAAAAACACGCGTGTGATCGTTCAAGGCATAACAGGAACACAAGGAAGTTTCCACACAAAGCTGATGTTGGATTATGGGACAAAAGTCATTGCTGGTGTAACACCTGGAAAAGGTGGAACCCAGATCCACGGGGTACGGGTTTATGACACTGTCAAGACTGCTTTAGAAGAACATTTGGCGAACGCTTCAATAATTTTCGTACCAGCCCGATTTGCTACGGAAGCAGCCCTAGAAGCCCTAGAAAACGGAATACGATCTATTGCAATAATAACGGAGCACATTCCAATAAAAGATACAGTCAACGTAATAACGTACGCCAAGCAGGTAAATGCAACAGTAGTAGGACCCAACACCCCGGGAGTAATAACCCCTGAGGAATGTAAACTGGGGATAATGCCAGCTCACATCTTTAAACCAGGTCACATAGGCATGATTTCCAGAAGTGGAACATTAACGTACGAAATAGCGGCAGGCCTTACAAGAAGCGGACTAGGACAATCTACGTGCCTCGGTCTGGGAGGAGATCCGATAACTGGTCTTAACTTTATAGATGTGTTGGAAATGTTCAGGAAAGACTCTCAAACAAAGGCTGTAGTTTTGATAGGGGAAATAGGAGGCAGCCTAGAAGAATTGGCAGCAGAATACATCTCAAAAGAAGGGTATCCAAAACCTGTTGTGGCCTTTATAGCTGGACGTTCTGCCCCACCTGGAAAACGCATGGGACACGCTGGTGCAATCATAGTTGGGAAAGCTGGAACAGCTGAAAGCAAAATTCAAGCCTTGAAAAGTGCAGACGTGAGTGTAGCTGAGAAACCAAGCGACGTAGCAAGATTGTTGGCAAGACTTGATTTCTAGAACTGTTCTTTCTTGAGCTATGTTACTGAACAACAGATTGACAGAGATTCGAGACTCAGGTGAAATCTGTGCGGAAGAGTTTCGGCCCAAGGTTTAGCTTGAAGAAAACAGTCGACAACAAAAAGTATATGTGTTAGCAAAACGCTTGAGTTTCAACCATAACGGAAGGTGAAGCGAATGCCAGTAATGGATCCATTCAAGAAGGCTCTCGCTCAGAAGCATAGGCTATACATGAAGATCTGCCGAAAATGTGGTGCAAGAAATGCACCAAGCGCTGTGAAATGTAGAAAATGCCGAAGTAAGAATCTACGCTGGAAGAAAAGAGAACTCGTAAAGTAATTTTGCAACTTTTGAGAAACCTTTGAGATTCCTTAGCTGTGCAGATGTGAGCTAAAATCGTAACTGTTAATGATTTTATCCTGTTATGCGTAGCTTGTACCTCAGCAAGAACAAGAATGGAATTGCAAGGGGAAAGAAGCAAATTATCTTCGTTGTCGACGCTTCCAATTTCCTATTAAAGCTGAGGATCTCAAGCGATTTCCTTTCAAACTAGAGAATACTGAATAGAGTTTCAAGATTGAAATGAGTGTTTGCACAGCCATTTTTCACGAGTGGTACAGCTTGACCAGTTATGCCCATCCTCTTCAGTGTTTCTGCACCCAGCTTTATTTCTTCGCCACAAGAAACCCCAACAACCCCTCCATAATGTTTCGCTTTCAAAATTTTTGGAACACAGGAGCCACCAGGCAAAATATAAACGTCATACCCCTTCCGTTCGGCAGAGGAGACCGCTCTACTGATTAGACAGTCAGAAGAACAGTGTGCACAGATGTAAGACGGAATGTTCGGATCAAATGCAGCCTTACAGCGACTATCCATGTACTTCCTGGAACAATGCGGCAGAAAAAGGGCTCTTCTTCTTGTTTGTACAAACTTGTCTCTTTCCAGAAGGTTTCTAGCTTGTATTTCCATGAAGTCCTCGAGAAGCAGCACTGCATCGGAAAGGTTAAGTCCTGTAACCTCCTCAATTTTGAATCTTCTTATGATTTCATCAATAGCTCTGCCAACTCGTTTATGCATACCCTTTTCATAGCTGACTTTCGCTATTTCCTTGAAGAAGAAACGCGGAATCTTTGAGAGATCAAATGTGAATTCATATGGCATACCCATTGATAAGCAAAACAAACCTTTAAAATTAACTATCGCTATACTAAACGGTGTTATATTAAGAAATCTAAGATGGAATATATCAAGACTAAGGAGGTCGTTAATATGGGTTTACTTGACAGATTTAGAAAAGAACGCCAAGAAGAAGAGAGAGTAATTGTTGAATCAGAAATATCCTTGACGGAACTTGAACAGATTTGCGGAAGCGACCGAGAAACCTATGAAATATTGTCGAACACGATGTTTCTTGATCCGAGGAAAATCAACATTTCAATGAAAGCCGCTTCTGAAAAAGCCAGAAAGAATGAAAAAGCTAAAGATTTCACAAGAGCGAAAATGTGGTACGAGATTGCGGGAGGTCTGGCAATCTACAAAGGGGACGCAAAAAGGGTTACAGAATATTTCAGCAAATGTGAGGAAAACTCACCGGAGAAAAAATATCCAATTTTGAAAAAACCGGAGAAAGCAGTAGTTAAGGCTCAAGAATATTACAAGAAATACTTGGAAGTTGAATCCTGAATCTGAAACGAACATGTTATGTAGATTAATTGATATTTGCTAATCTTCTGATTCTTCTGTATAACCTAAAAGTTCTCTTAAGGAGTTCACTTCCTCGCGTAACATGCTCACTTCTCCTTCAAGGGCGCTGACCTTTGATTCTGCCATTTTCTTCAATTTTTCGATTTCGATCATCAAGTTCGCACGTTCGGTCTCCAATGTTTTTACTTTTCCACGAAGATTCTTAAGAGTCTGCATGAATTCTCCCTTTATATCTTTAATTCTCTCAACCATATTTTTAACACTTACTGTCTCTTCGGCTCTAGTTTCAGCTGTTACAGCAGATCTGAACTTGGCTTTGCAATTTGGACATTCAAATATTCCCATAACGGCTTTGCGTTCTTCTCCTCCTTTAGCTGGTTTTCGAGAAGGAATGGACCATGTTTTTACTGGGGTAACTACTTCTGTTTCACACTTTGGACACGTGACCAAACTACAGCCCCTTTTATAATTAGGGCGTATGGACTCTAAAATGTGTTTTGTAACAGCTAGGGTTCAAGGGCAGAATATTAACTTTTAGCGTAGCAGTAACTGAATGCGGAATAGTTGTAGAAATCGTTGAAATGAAAACAAACTTGAGCAAGAAGTTAAGACTTTAGAAGAGAAGAAAAGCGTGCTTTTGGAGAAAGTAAGGAAACCTAAAGATTTCATGTAATCAAGCGAAAAAGTAAGGAAACTTCAGATGAAATCAATGAATTAGGTAATGAAGTCAAAAGCTCAAAGGATAAAATGTCTCGTGGGTTTCTTCAGCGATTTGAAGGAGTTACATCAGTATCGTTGAACGAACAAACCGACGAAGAATACAAGCCCGGTGAAAGTTGCTACGCTGCGACTAAAAATGTCTTCAAATTCGCCTATAATGACAAAAAATGGAAGCTTGGAAAACTTTGGGTATTTTACATGCTCAATTCGAACACTAGACGTTTCACGAGCTCTTTGTAACGGTTTCGGATAGTTACTTCGGTTACTTGAGCAATTTCAGCTATTTCCCTCTGTGTTCTCCTTTCACCAGTTAACACAGAAGCTATATAACTTGCGGCAGCAGCTATACCAGTTGGACCACGACCTGAAGTCAGCTTCGATTCTTTTGCAGCTATTAGAATTTTATGAGCTATTTCCTCAACTTTTCCCTGCATTGTTAGCTGATTTGAAAATTTTGTTATGTATTGGCTTGGCTTTAAAGGTGGAACGAAATAATCAAGCTCTCTTACTAGAAACCGATAGCTACGACCCACCTCTTTCTTGTTTACACTGGATGCTTGTGCGATTTCTTCTAACGTTCTTGCCAGCCTACACTGCCTACAGGCTAAATAGACCGCTGCTGAAGTTACGCCTTGAATTGACCTCCCTCGTATCAACCGTTCCTTAACGGCTTTTCGATAAATAACTGAAGCCGTCTCAAGGATGTTTTTCGGAAGATTCAAGTTGTTAGCAATTTTTGTGATCTCAGATAATGCAAAGGCAAGGTTACGTTCTGTGGCATCCGAAACCCTTATGCGACGCTGCCATTTTCTAAGGCGATAAACCTGCGCCTTTTGTCCAGGAGAGAGACTTTTTCCGTAGACGTCGCGGTCATGCCAATCAATCATTGTCGATAGGCCTTTATCGTGAATCGTATAGGTTACAGGTGCACCAACCCTTGTCCGCTTTGCTCTCTGCTCATTAGTAAAAGCTCTCCATTCTGGCCCCCTGTCGGCTATTTTCTGGGTTATCACGAACCCGCAGTCCATGCAAACCACTTCGGCACACTCGTAATCACGCATAAGTCTTTGGCTACCACATTCCGGGCAACATTGTACCTTGACTGTTTCTGCTTGAGATGCTATATGAGGGCTAAGGTTCTCATCCTCTTTTTCGTCGCCCATCTATATTCTCTCCTTTCTCCTCCTTGAGGGGAGTACATACAATGTTTTTTCCGCCAATTTTCTCCTTTCTTGAATTTTGGATTTTACCGAAACGTAGGGTGAGGATACTGGGCCAAATACATCAAGGATTTTTCCAACGGGTTTCAAGTTTTCATCTACAACTGTTGCGCCGATTTTTGGAATATTCTCAACCTTCACTATTATACTCTGGCTTTGACTCACATGGAGGACTTGGCCTAGTCTCTGCAAAATTCCAGATTCCCCTCAAAAGCAATTGGTTGAATGAATCATTTTATTTAAACCTTTCTACAAGGATTTGTGACAGAAGCGTTTCTCTTCAGTTTTAGCCGAAACCTTCACAAATAAGCTTTAAAAGCTGCAGATATCTTCCGCATAATCCCCTTTTTATCGGAGTTCCCGAATTGCACGCGCTGCATACACAATCCCTATTTTAGTGTCTTTGGTTCTTTCTATTCTTCCCTGAGTACAATATACAGAACATCATCATGCCAGCTTCCTCTCACAAATGAGGATTTCCTTCTGACACCTTCTTTCTTAAATCCTGCCTTTTCCAAGACCCTTTGAGAAGCTATGTTTTCCACAAGTGTTTCAGCTTGAATGCGTAGAATGTCTCATGAAAGGAACAAACAATCTACCATAATCTTGACAGCTTCAGTGCAATGGCCTTCATTCCTCTCACTAGGAAGCAATGCATATTCAATTGACATACATCCTCCAGTAAAAGAATGGGACATCCATCCAATCTTTGTCCTATCCTTCTTCTGAATGAAAAACCATTTCTCTTCTGGAGGAAGTCTATCATTCTTCTCAATCTCTGCCGTAGATTGCTGGAGGATAGGCATGTATTCACCCGCCACTTCAAGGTCGCTCAAAACCTTGGCAAACAACGGCAAATCTTCGTTCTCAACAATCCTCAAATTCACATTCTTTCCTTCAAACAATCCAGGAACCGTTCATTCTGTCTTTCCTCCCATCTTTTATGACTTACGGAAGAACACCTATGCAAACGCGCATTCACATCTACACTCATCTGGTAACCTTCGAAAGCAACGAGCACCACGTCATAGCAACGAAAAACATCAAAGAAGACAAAGAGCTGATCGCAGCGGGTTTCTAATACGTCACAGAAATAGACAGCATCAAAATTTACCGCAAAAGAAAATAATGAAGCAAATAACCCATTTAGAGTCTAAACCTACCCTTCTAGAGTCGAAACCTTCATAAACAAGAATTGTTGATAAGACTTTGCATTTAAAAGGTGAGGCTTATGTCTAAACCGTTCTATGTGAGATTTGAAGTTCCGAAAGAAGTTGCAGATGCGGCCTATGAAGCCTTGGAAATAGCCGCAAAAACAGGTGCAGTTAGGAAGGGAACAAATGAAACGACGAAGGCTGTTGAAAGGGCACAAGCAAAACTTGTGGTAATAGCTGAAGATGTTGATCCACCGGAAGTTGTAGCTCATTTGCCACTGCTGTGTGAGGAGAGAAAAATTCCATATATGTTTGTTCCAAGCAGGGAGAAAATAGGGAGCGCTATAGGTATTGATGTTCCCTCAGCCGCAGCTAGCATAGTCAAAGAGGGTGAAGCGGAAGGGTTGATTAAAGAAATCATTGCAAGAATTGAAGGCTTGAAAAGAGGAACGAGTTGATGAGCAGAGGAGAAAGAGCAGTCGTAGGTGAGCTTACATCTGCAGAGGTTATCCAAATTATTGGACGCACGGGGGTAACTGGTGAGATTACACAAGTTAGAGTGCGCATTCTGGAAGGAAAAGATAAAGGGCGCATCATAACGCGAAATGTGAAAGGACCGGTGCGCGTTCAAGACATTTTGATGCTGAGAGACACTGAAAGAGAAGCAAAGAAAATCAGAAGGTAACATTGACGTCAAAGGTATTTAGAGGAATTGTCTTTGCCTAAAAATAGAAAATGTTCATTCTGCGGCAATGATTTTCCACCGGGAACTGGAATGATGTATGTCAAGAACGATGGGTCAATTTTGTGGTTTTGCTCAAGCAAATGCAGAAAAAGCTCTATAGAACTCCGGAGAGATTCCCGTAAACTTAAGTGGACAACATATTTCGGCAAGGAAGAAAAAGGCAGAGCATAACTCCAGACTAAGCGTGATGCAACCTCGGAGGAAACTAGACAGTTCTTCTTGCTCACAAACTCGTGCGTGGCGGTCATTTCCGGAGAAAACAGTTTTCTCTTCGCGTTTCCAATAAAAACAGGTGAGTTAACTATTCTAATCACCTGAAG
>DAOVGI010000048.1 GCA_030672475.1 Candidatus Bathyarchaeota archaeon | reverse complement strand
ATTTTTTAAAATTGAGAGCATGCTATATTTGCTAGCGTGTTGGCACAGTAACTATCTCTCGGAATAAAGGCACATCTTGTTTCCCTGAGGATCTTCAAATAGGGCAAAATATCCATATTTTGCATTCTCGCCTATTGGTGTCTTATCTTTCAGTTTCTTGCCGCCAAACTTTTCGATTAACTCAAGTTTTGCTTCAATGTTGGATGTGTAGATTGTTGGAACTACTGCTTCCTCTTCCGAGTTCAATTCTGCACTGGGTCCTTTTCCTGAATGTGGCAGAACATCCCAAAAGGTTGTTCCAGGCACTTCTTTGACTGTCCATCTGAAGACTCTTTCGTAGAAAAGCTTCGATTCTCGGCAATCCCTACAAGGAATTACAATATGACAGAAGTAGTTCTCATCCGGCTTTTGCATATCGCTTTCGTTAACCATGACTGTATCTCCTCACACGCGCTCCGTTATCTGATTATTCATGCATTTATTGTCCTTTTCTTGTGATATCTCTTTTGCCTCAGGGTAAACTCGATTATTCTTAAATAGTCTGCAAATCCATTTCTCTTTAACTTACTAACTGGCTTGTGGAGTTATGCCAGAACTACCGGAAATAACTGTTATTGCCCGACAGATGAATAAAGAAATCACAGGAAAACATATCCAAGATGCCGAAGTGAGACAACCCAAAAACCTAAACGTAACAGTCCGGGAATTTGTGCAAACGGTAAAAGGCAAAACCGTTAACAACGTCTCAAGCAAAGGAAAATGGATTATCATAGAACTGGACCCCGACTACTTCGTATTCATAAACCTTGGAATGAACGCAGATGTACTCTACTTTGAACCAAACCAAGAACCACCAGAAAAATATCAATTCAAATTAATCTTCAGCGATGAAACTGGATTCACTATACATTTCCAATGGTTCGGTTACATCCACCTTGTATCAGAAAGAAACCTAAGCCAACATAAACTAACAGCCAGACTCGCAATCTCACCAACAGACACAAAATTTACATCGAAACACTTCAAAGAATTATTAGCCAACCGAAAAGCAAGAATAAAAAACTTCTTGCTCAACCAGAAAAACGTAGCAGGTATCGGAAACGTCTACATACAAGACATCCTATTCAAAGCCAAAATACACCCAAACCGAAAAATCTCAACTCTTTGTGAAAAAGAAGTAAATGACTTGTACAACGCGATTCGAAACATATTAAACCGCAGCATCAAACTAGGCGGACTAGTCTACGAAAAGGATTTCTACGGACAAAAAGGCAAACTTACCATAGACAAATTCTTAGTAGGCTACAAAACAGGAAAACCATGTCCAACGTGCGAAACACCAATCATAAAAATCAAAACAGGAAGCACATCCTCTTACATCTGTCCAAAATGCCAACCACTAAAATGATTTCGGCATCACAAAGCACGCTCAGATGCACACACGACACATTCCCTCCCTCAAAATGACTACACACGCTCAATTTTGACACTGGTCAGAAATTGATAGCATCCTAACTGTCCTTCTCTCCGCTATCCATATACTCGAATCCTTGAGTAAGTTTGCATAGCAACCTGCGTTGGTATTGTATTTAACTCAAAGGCAACTGTTCGAAAATCCTGAACAGAGTAGTTCTCTTCAGCTCTGATTTTGTAGGCTTGAACATTCCGTATTTACGTTAAAAAACTTATCATCAACAGCTAGTGGCGCTTGTTCACATGATCTGCAAGAAACTTCATATTGAAAGCTCCAAAGCTGTCTCATTTCTGGGGTCTCTCGAATCGCATCACGCACGAAGACAATAAGCCGCAACAGATTATATCGACGGAAAGTGACTACGCGTACGAGATTGACACAAAATAGAACATGCGCAACGGAGCCCTCAAACTGAAGTCTTTTCGATTCTAGGAAGCTTAAAAAATTGTGGGCACATGTAATACGACAACCGGTGATTGAATGTTTGAGCTTGGAGATTTGCGATTTAGACCTGTGGAAAAAGAGGATTTGAAGCTTTTCCACAAGTGGGAGAACGATTTTGAACTGATAATGTATTCAAGGGGTAAACCAATAAACTTCATGAGCATGGAGCAGATTGAAAGGCAATATGACGAATGGATCAAGAAGGAAAAGGAGACGCACTTCATTGTTGAACTCGCCAGCACAAATGATCCCATAGGAACAGCAGTTATATGCAAAGAGGAATGGAGCAACGTGAAAACTGCAGACATAGGCACGTACATCGGCAAGAAGGAGTACTGGGGTAAAGGATACAGG
Organism: Candidatus Bathyarchaeota archaeon; assembly: GCA_030672475.1. Taxonomy (GTDB): domain Archaea; phylum Thermoproteota; class Bathyarchaeia; order Bathyarchaeales; family Bathycorpusculaceae; genus SOJA01. Next base: position 9,226 of record DAOVGI010000048.1, on the reverse strand, counting down.
AAACAGATCACCATAGCATTGCTTGAAATGTGCTTCATCTTCCTAAACATGGAACGATGCCAAGCATGGAGCATAGAGTACAATACACGTGCTCACAAAGCACTTGAGGCATGCGGCTTCAAAAAAGGAGGAATACTGAGACAAACTGCGTTGGTTAACGGTAAAAAATGGAACTCCTGTCACTTTGACGTACTCCGTGAAGAATACATGAATATCCGAGAAGAGCTTCTCAGAGGTACACTAGGAGAAAAGCTAGATGAGTACCTAAAAAAGCACTGTAGCCTAGTCAAGAAGCACATGGGCAACGCTGTCTAGGAAAGTAACGGAAGTGTGATGGTAACGTTTATAACTTAATGTCTTCATCCCTACAAGACGCGAAGCGGGAAAACAATGGGTCACAGAAAGAAGCATGCTCCGAAACGTGGTTCCCTTTCATATTCACCTAGGAAACGCGCTAAAAATATACTGGCTAGAATTCGCCATTGGCCAAAAATGATAGCAGACGCGCCTACACTGCTAGGTTTTGTAGGCTATAAAGCAGGAATGACCCATATATTCTCGGTCGAAGACAGGAAACGCTCACCTAACTATGGTAAAGAAGTAATCCACTCAGCAACGATATTAGAAACACCGTCCATGCTAATTTGTGCAATAAGGGCTTACAGAAAAAACCCTTATGGCCTTCAGACTTTTACTGAGGCTTGGCTGGAAAAACCTCCAAAAGGACTTGAACGTGTGTTGGTGTTACCTGAAAAGTTCTCCAGTCAAGAGAATCTCAGAAAAATAGAAGAAAACCTGGAAAAAGTGACCAAAATACGTGTCGTTGCAGTCACGCAGCCTAAACAAGCTAGCGTGCCAAAGAAAAAGCCCGAAGTGACGGAAATAGAGGTTGGTGGAGGTACAATCCAGCAACAATTTGAATATTCAAAAGGCCTGCTCGGGAAAGCAATTGGTCCAGCAGACATATTCAAGGAAGGTCAATACGTAGACGTAATTGCAGTGACAACTGGGAAAGGCTTTCAAGGACCAGTAAAACGTTGGGGGGTGAGAATACTTCAACATAAATCAAGAAAAACAAAGAGAGGCATAGCAACCTTGGGCCCGTGGAAACCGGCACACGTAATGCACAGCGTTCCAAGAGCTGGGCAAATGGGTTTCCATCAAAGAACAGAACGTAACAAACGCATCTTAAAAATCGGAACAGACGGAAAAGAAGTGACACCTAAAGGGGGCTTCGTAAGATACGGAATAGTACGTGGACCCTACATGCTAATAGATGGAAGTATACCGGGTCCAGAAAAGCGGGCAATAAAACTTCGATATCCAACACGATCACCTAAACACGAGCTTAGAGAGCCGCCACAAACTACATACATATCACTAGATTCACCACAGGGAAAATAGCGGTGAGAGAGCGTTGGTTAAAACCAGAAAAATCTTTGATCTCACCGGAAAACCCATCGGAAAAATGAGGCTCCCAAAAATTTTCGATACGCCGTTAAGGCCGGATGTAATAAAACGTGCAGTGTTGGCGATGCAATCTCACAGTTTTCAACGCCAAGGCAGAAATCCTATGGCGGGAAAAAAGACGACAGCTGAATCCATAGGTGTAGGTCACGGCGTATCTAGAATACCAAGAACTAAGGGTCCAGGAGGAAGAGCAGCTCTTGCTCCTGGAACAGTAGGTGGGAGAGCGGCGCATCCACCAAAATCAGAAAAGCGAATCTGGAAAGCGATTCCGAAAAAAGAGAAGCGTCTTGCCTTATTTTCTGCGATAGCTGCTACATCATCCAAAAAAATAGTGGCTGCTCGCGGTCACTCCATTGAGGATGTACGGCAAATTCCTCCAATAGTTACGAGCGAACTGGAAAAGCTGAAGAAGACGAAAGACGTTGAAGAAGCTCTCATAAACTTGGGAATCCTTTCTGATATTTACAGAGTGAAAGAAAGCAGGAAGATACGAGCTGGGAAGGGCAAGATGAGGGGCAGAAAAATGAGACATGCTGTCGGTCCTTTAATAGTTGTTGCCGAAGACGAAGGGATAATGAAAGCTGCAAGGAACATAATGGGTGTAGACGTGATTAATGTCAACAACTTGAACGCTGAAATCCTCGCTCCCGGGACACACGCTGGGAGGCTTACAGTATGGACAAATAGCGCAGTTGAAAAGTTGAGTGAACTTTACTGTGAAGGTGAGAAGGCGTAATGAATCCTTACGAAGTTATATTGTATCCGCTGATGACGGAGTCCGCAAGTCTAATGGTTGAAAAAGAAAATAAACTAGTCTTCATAGTCAACCTTAAGGCAACGAAAAAGGATGTAAAAAAAGCAGTTGAAGAACTTTACGAAGTGGAAGTTGAAAAAGTCAATCTTCTCATCACACCAAACGGTGAAAAGAAAACATTTGTCAAACTTCACCCTGATTATAAAGCAGTAGATGTCGCGATCAAACTTGGAATATTGTAAACTTCATAAGGTGAAATGAGTAATGGGAAAGAGAATTCGTGTTCAGAGACGTGGGCGAGGTAAGGGACCTACATTTAGGGCGTCAACTCATAAAAGAGTCGCCCAAGCACAATACCCATTATTGGCGACAGAAGATTATCTTGAAATAGCAATAGAAGGGGTAATCGAAGACCTAGTCCACGACCCCGGGCGTGGGGCGCCCCTTGCGTTAGTGAGATTTGAGAATGCAAAAACATGCTACACCGTTGTTGCGGAAGGAGTTTACGCAAGCCAAAAAATACAGATGGGCGGAAAAGCCTTAGTGAAAGTTGGGAACATCCTTCCGTTAGGGAGGATCCCGGAGGGCACCATGGTGTGCAACATTGAACTTCATCCAGGAGACGGTGGAAAACTTTCGAGGTCTTCTGGAGCATACGCAACAGTTTTAGGTCACACACCTCAAGGAACAATGATGAAGCTTCCGTCGAAAAAAACGAAATATCTGAATGACTATTGCAGGGCAACGATCGGTGTAGTTTCAGGGGCAGGTAGAACGGATAAACCCTTCCTGAAGGCTGGTGCAAAATTTCACTTGATGAAAGCTAAAGGACATAAATATCCGAGAACTCGTGGAAGAGCCATGATTGCAGCTGTACATCCATATGGCAGCAGCAAAAAAAGTGCACGAAAAGTCACCACCGTTTCACGTCATGCTCCGCCGGGAAAGAAAGTTGGACTAATAGCAGCCAAGAGTGCTGGACGTAAGAAGAGAAGAAGGTAGGGCAACATTACTTCCCAGAAGGTTTATAGCGTTTAAGGCTGAGAATAGGTTGGGGAAAAATGCCGAAGAAATTTGCATATCGTGGATTTACGCTTGACCAACTGCAGAGTATGTCAATGGATGAGTTCATTGATCTGCTTCCCTCGAGACAAAGGAGGAGTCTTAATCGCGGTCTAACTCCAGAACAGAGGATGTTGCTTGAAAAAATGAGGAACGTAAAAGAGATCATTAGAAAAGGAAGCAGCATGACAGTTAAGACCCATATACGTGATATGATTATTCTGCCCGAAATGGTTGGCCTTACAATTCGTGTTCATAATGGCAAGGAATTTGTTTCAGTTGAGATAAAGCCAGAGATGATTGGATACTATTTAGGGGAGTTTGCAATAACCAATAAGCCTGTTAAGCATGGGACACCTGGAATTGGTGCATCTCGTTCTTCAATGTATGTTCCGTTAAAGTAAGAGAGTAAGAATCGTTTTAGGCGCTGTAATCCAGCTTTGAACGTTTCTTTTCTAGAGTTTTTATTTTTGGGATTCCAGGTAAGGGAATTGGTGGGGGAATTTTCAATGTTCTGGAGATTAATACAGACTCTACGATGGCGACGTTGTAAATCGACTGCAATATAATCGGTGGTGGCGGTTTCTTTTCGCCATAGTCCTTGTGAATCTTTTTAATTTCATCCGTGGTTCCTTTAACGGAGGCTCTTCCTCTAAGGCTTATCTGAGCTATAGAAGGGTAGATAGTCGTGAGGACAAAGGGCACTTCCAAAAAATCTTCCTTTTTTTTCTCGATCGCAACTATACTGATATTCGTGTTTATCCGAACTGGAGGTATCGACTTCCGGATTTCCCAAAACCTTTCAGCGGATACGTTGGTTATGGAAACGTCTACACTGATCATTTAAACCATCAAACTATACTGCAATGAGAAGATTTAAAGGTGTTCATTTACTGTTTTCAGGAGATGATGGTTTATAACGTGTAAAACCACAGTGTCCACAAGTGTATCTGTCGCCATGGTCAGCCATGAAATATCCAGGTCCGCATCTTTCGCATGTCGGTCTCAGCCTAACGACTTGGTCATTTTCTATTTTGTATAAGGAAAAAACTCCCTTCTCATCTTTCTTTCTTTTCTCACCCTTTTCTTTCACTTCTTCAGGTTTTTCCTCTGCGTTTTCTGTCATATTCTAATCCTTTCCTTCCTCTGCTGGTTTCTCAGGTGGGATATTCCTCTTAATAATATACTCTGGTTCAACAAGTCTGGCTTGATCTGCGGATTCATAAACATTTGCCACTCCAACAGCTACATGTGTGCCCATTTTGGTCTCCAACTTTTTGACGAACACCAGGTCTATCTTAGCTTTTAAGGCCTTGGCGATGGCTTTTCTAACTTCCAACCGTGGCGGTGTGCTTCCTGTTTGACTGTGATTGATTTGAAAATGTATTTCTCTTCGTTTCAGCAACGGATTTTCTTTCTCTGCGACAATTTTAGTTTCCATGTCTTTTCCTCAGCTGTGGTGTTGTCTTGATACGTTTCCTCTTTATTTAGCTTTTCGAAAGCTTCATGGCTTCTAAAATCTTGGTTATTTCTGCCTTTTTTTGACGTGTGACTTTGACTACAACTATTCCTTCATGTGGTTGACCATAAACGACAAAGGAGTTTTCCGGCGCGTGTACAACGGCAATGAGTGTGAGCAAATCCTCCTCTCCATCAACAACTATTTTGACACGGCGATTATCTTCTATTGATTCCTGAATTTTTGTTATGGCTTCCTTTGTTATTGTCCCAGAAGGATTCATAACGTGAACAGTTTTGTCTACTGCAAGTTCAATCGGCTGTATCCGTCTTCTCATAACCTTGTCATCTACAATAGATAACTTGGGGAACATACCGTTTCTTGTAAGATTTTTTGAAACGCTGTCTCCGACAGAAATTAACATCGGAGGGTTTTCCTTCTCCATTAAATCTTTAAGCTTCTCTATTGTTTCCTTGAATGATCCTTTAATGAGTGTGCCGATGGGTTTCTTAAGTCTTCTACGTATTTCCGGTGTAAGTGTGTGCCTAGTAGCCATATCACCTAACCTTTAATGCGTATCGTCCTTTCCTTTGGATTTTCATAACCTTCGCTATGGCTGAACTTTTCGGGTTGAAAACTATGACCAATCCGGTGAAGTCATCGCTCAGAGTTGTTGTCTTACATCTTGGACAGATGTTTCCTGAGGCTATGAGATGGCAAGTTGAGCAAGCCTTTTCAATCATGTTGTGTACCCTTCTCTTGTGGCTCTTGCTTATGTGACGATTTTTTCTCCACAGCCTCCCTTATTTTTTGAACTTTATGTTCAATCCATTCCAGCTTGCCGAGGAAAGGCTGCCTAGCAGTCATACCTATTTTTCCAGAGCTTCCAGCTTTACCTAGAGAAACCGCAGTTATTCGAGCGCGAACCTGATCTCCACTTGACAGTTTCCTTCTAGTTTCTTTTCCTATCAAAACGCCTTGTTTTTCATCATATGAGATAAAATCATCCATAAGCTGCGAAACATGGAGCAAAGCGTCTACAGGGCCTATACGTACAAAGGCTCCAAAATCAGCAATCTCCACAACCTCCCCTTCGATTACTTCCTGAATTTTAGGATAACATGTCAGTAAGGAAAAACTAACTTTATGATATGTAGCGCCATCTCCGGGAATTATTTTGCCAACCATACTCACTTTTACGTCCGTCACGGCTATAACGTAACCTAGTTCCTCATTAATCATACCTACATATTTTTCCCTAACCTGTTGATGTCCCACAGCTTCTAGGGGATTACCGAAGGTTTCAGGTGGAATGCGAATTGTGTCCTGAAGGCTTACAAGTTTGAACAAAAGGTTATATCCTCCCGTTGATTTCCAAACGTGACTTTTGCCTCACATAGATAACCGGCACATTTATATTTCTTAGCTTTTTCCTAAGCTCTCTATCATTTGTGAACACCGGGTATTTCCACTTGCGCGCAGCTTGAAAAACGGCGTCATCAGCAGAGCCAGCATTTTCCTGATTTAACTCGATCAACGTGCATTCATTCGCTATTTTCAAAGCGTAGGAAGCGTTTTTCCGCATTTTAGGTGAGCTTTTCTCAGCTAATTTTTCAAGCTCCTGTCGAACGGGAGAAAGCAAAATTAACTCAAATCTCTTGTTCAGAAGCTTTTTTAACTCTTCAAAAATGTCGATTTTCAGCTGAAGTGGAATAAAGAAAGCATTCGAGTCCATAATTATCCTTAAAGGCTTCTTCAATCGTTCAGGTTCCAACGACATGTTACCTTATCATTCCATATCCTATGAGTCTCCATCTACCAGCTATTTTCCTGCTTATTGCAACCCTTGCGCCTGCTTGTGCGCAAACTGGTCTCGTAAGCTGAACTCTGATATCAAAGTTTTTTATTGAAGTAACCTTCCCAACTGTCATTGCTGAACCTACATGTAAAAGCAACGTTTCGCCCATGTTTACTCGCTCAATTTTCACAAGCTCTTTTGTTCCTACAGCTCGCTCGAGTATTTGCGTTTCCAGCGTTAGTTCTGAGAGGGTTGGAGGAAGCTCGTTTTTTCTTCCCGCCATGTTACCTGTCAGTCCGTCTGCTTTTGAAAATGAAGGGTCTAGAAGTGTTCCTACTCCCACTAATCCGCCGCAGCGAGCTTTTTTCGAGCTTCTTCCTCCTGCCTGCAGGCTAGTAATTTCGCTGGTTAGAGGTGTATAAATCTTTTTTCTTTCTTTTTCTATGCTGATTCCAGGACGAATCTCTATTTCTTCTCCAACTGTGAATCTGCCCTGCAGTATTGTACCTCCAATAACTCCTCCTTTCAGCTTCTCAACTGGAGTGCCTGGCTTATTGATGTCGAAGGAGCGAACAATATACATGAGTGGAGGTTTTGTTTCATCCCTCTTCGGGGTTAGGATAAATTTTTCCATCGCTTGAATGAGTATATTCGTGTTGACTGACCGTTGTGCGGAAACAGGAATTATGGGAGCTTTTTCAGCAATTGTTCCCTTAACGAAATTCTTGATTTCTTGATAACTTTCAAGTGCTCTTTCCTGATCGACTATATCAATCTTGTTTTGCACGATAACAATTTTCTCTATACCAACGATTTCAGCAGCTGCTAAATGCTCTCTTGTCTGTGGTTGTGGACACATCTCATCTGCTGCTATCACGAGTACAACTCCGTCCATTATTGCAGCTCCTGAGAGCATTGTAGCCATTAATGCTTCATGGCCTGGTGCATCCACAAAACTGACTGCTCGGATAAAGGTCGCTTCTGAAGTGCAATTAGGGCAAACTGGTTTTGTCGAATAGTTTTCCGGTGGCTCGCATTTAGGGCATTTGTAAACGGGCATGTCGGCATAGCCTAGCCTTATTGTTATACCTCTTTTTAATTCCTCGCTGTGTCTTGCTGCCCAGGTGCCTGTCAATGCCTGTACCAATGTTGTTTTGCCATGGTCAACATGACCTATGGTGCCTATGTTCACTTCAGGTTGCTTGGGTAAAGCCGCGTTTTTGTTTTCACTCATTTTGTTTTCCCGTGAGTGTCTACAAATTGTTGAAAGGATTAAAATTAGGCGAGTTAATAAATGTTAAGCCGTACTTTCGCTTTCTTTTTTTACTGTTTTTTCTTTTGTCTTCTTCTCTTTCTTGGGTTTTTTTGGCTTCTCCAGTATTTTCATGTTTATTTGTACTATTTCATCTGTTATTACGTTTCCGCGAACCGTTTTTCTTATTCTTTCCCCTTTTTCTTTTGGGTTGAAGCCTACTCCTCCGCGTAATATGACTTTTCTACGGACACCGCCATGAACGCTTGGTCTCATTGGAAATCCATCTTTGTCAGATCCCCCAGTTATCTGAACTTTGTGTCCTGATAGGCCCACTACTGCTCCATCTAGTATTTCGCCTAATCTTCTTCCAATCAATGGGACAGCTCGAGTTTCTTCCAGTTCAACAGTTTTTGAATTCTGCAAATCAGGGTCTGAAATGATTATCTTGAACTTGGCCAAGTGTAACCTCTCCATTAGTGTTATGAAAGTCGAGTCTCTCTCTATTAAGGATTTTTGAAGAATCTCCTGTGAAAGCTATTCTACGTGTACTCTGAATAAGTCTATGTCTTGTTGCATTTCAGGGGTTAATTCAAGCAGTTCTCTTGCTGCTCGTTCAATGTCTTTGGATTGTGTAATGTATCTTCCAACAACTAGTATGTTTGCGCCTTTTTCAAGCGCTTCCTTTGCTGTTTTCGGTGTTATTCCGCCTGCTACAGCGATAAGAAACCGCTTGTCTTTGAAGTTTTGTCGCAGTTCTTGAATGAGTTCTAGGCCAAGGGTTTTTCCAGTTTCCTGGTCTATTCCTCTGTGGAGAACTATTATGTCGGGAAATTCCTTAATCATCCGAAGTTTGCTGATGGGGTCTTCTACATTTAACATGTCTACTACAGCGTATATTCCGAGTCTTTTTGCTTCGTGGATGAAGGCGTTTAACGTTTCTACAGGTGCCAGTCCAGCTGCAACGGCAGCGTCTGCTGTCTCCTCGTAAGCTAGGTCAACTTCAACTTTGCCAACGTCTAAGGTTTTTAGATCTGCAACAAAGAATATGTCTCTGGCGATCTCTCTCAATTCGCTTATCACTTTTGTTCCATACCTTTTTATGAGCGGCGTGCCAAGTTCCAGTATTATCCTGTCGCTTTTTGGAAGTGAGGCTATTATCTTTTTGTTTCGTGTTAAATCTGGTATGTCAAGTGATATTTGTAGGTATGGCGGTCTCCAGAGGCGTGGCACTTTGAATCCCATTATTGGATGTTTAGCTCTGTCTTTGTCATAGAGAATTTTTTCCAATGGCGGATAATTCGTCAAGGCTCTTTCGAGGGCTAGCTTAGTTGCTCCATAATTATAATGGTATATCTTGCGGTAGTCCTTCGCTTTAGGATGCACGAAAACGCTGCACACTATGACCCAATCGTCCAATTTATCTTTTGG
>DAOVGI010000014.1 GCA_030672475.1 Candidatus Bathyarchaeota archaeon | reverse complement strand
GAGTCAAATCCCGTAAAAACAAGTATAGGTATTCCATTCTTTTGGACGGCGGAGAGGGCTTCCGAAATGGGATTCAGAGCAATGCTTGCTGGACAAGGTGCAGATGAACTCTTCGGAGGTTACAGGCGATACTTGAATGATTATGCACGTTATGGTGGAAAACATGTGCAGAAGACGCTTTTCAATGACATTGTGAAGATGTATGAGGCCAACTTTGAAAGAGACAGCAAAATATGCAACTTCCACAATGTAGAATTGCGTTTGCCCTTTGCAACATTTGAACTAGCGAATTTCGCTGCAAGCCTGCCCTTACAGCTGAAGATAGAGACGCCGAACGATGTGTCAAGAAAGATCGTGTTACGAAAGGTAGCTGAGAACATTGGACTTCCACAATTTATAGTGAACAAGCCGAAGAAGGCGGTGCAATACGCGACAGGTGTGAACAGAGTCGTCAAAAAACTGGCAAAAAAAGAAGGATTTTCCACGAGAGAATATTTGCAGAAGATGTTTCAAACAGTCTTTAGAGAGATGATATCACATGAGCACAACAGGCATAATTTTTTCACCAATATATTATCAGCATAATCCTGGCAGAGGTCATCCGGAATCAGCGAGGCGTCTACATGCAATCGTCAGCGAACTGAAGAAAAACAAACTTCGCGGCGTAGGAAATTGGCAGTTTTTCAAACCGGAAAAAGCTGGACTAGAAGACGTGGAGCTCGTTCACGATAGGGAATACATTGAGTTCATAGAGAACACGTGTAGTTTAGGAGGCGGCATTCTGGATGTGGAAGGAGATACAGTGGCTTCACGGAAGAGTTTCGAGGTTGCCCTCTACGCTGTAGGTGGAACCTTAAAGGCTGTCAACATGATAATGAAAGGCAGAATAAGAAATGCCTTCGCATTGGTTCGCCCCCCAGGGCATCATGCTGGAAAATATCGCGCTTGTGGTTTCTGCTTTTTCAACAACGTCGCCGTAGCCGCTAAACATTTGCTCAAAATATTCAAGTTGAAGAAAATTCTGATACTGGATATAGATGCTCATCACGGAAACGGCACACAAGAAATCTTCTATGACACGAATGAAGTCTTGTACATGAGCTTACATGAGGATCCAAGAGGGTTTCCAGGAAAAGGGTTCACAGGTGAGGTTGGTGAAAGAGAAGGCTTAGGTTACAACGTGAATGTTCCCTTGCCATTCCAGACAACCGACGAGGTTTATCTGAAGGCAATAAATGAAATTGTGAAGCCTATAGTGCGGCAGTACAAGCCGCAGTTCATACTGGTATCCGCTGGTTTAGATGCTCATTATAGAGATCCTGTAGGAAATCTTTGCGTCTCAGCTTTATGTTATCAAGAAGTTTATGAGACAGTAGTCAGTCTGGCTTCAGAAGTATGTGAAGGAAAACATGCACTGGTGCTTGAGGGAGGTTACAGTCTAGGTTCTATTGGGAAAATAGCTGTAGCAGCCATTGCAAAGATGAGCGCAGTACAATATATTGTGGCTGATAATATTCCTGAAACTAAGGAACGCGTTAGAAGACAAGGCGAAAGTGTCATAGAAGTAGTGAAACAGGTTCAGAAGGATTTTTGGAACATATAGCCAACTGTTTAGCAAATAAAAGAAAGGCGTAAGGCTGAGGTCACTCGATAACTTGGATTGCACTCTCTGGGCATTGAGCTTCGCAGGCTCTGCAAATCAAGCATTCTTCAACTTTGACGGGCACGGATTTTTCTTCCTTGATCTCGAAAACCTCCACAGGACAAGTCTCCACGCATGCTCCGCATCCAGTGCATTTATCATTATCAACTATGATTTTCACCATTTTCCTTCCTTTTCCAACCTAGAAACTCATGAATCCCAAGCAGTAAAATAAAAGCCTTTAGGTTAACTAGTGAAGTTCTTCACGTAGTCTTATGAGAATCTCGTTAACTGCTGTTTCAGCTTTATCTTTCCTGCGCTCATAATCAGCAAGCAGTTTGCGGTACCCTCCTAACGAGAGCTCACCTCTGCGGTGACGTGCTTCAATGCTTTCAATGTTCGAGTCAACTTCGGTAATTTCAATTTCTGCAACCTCAAGCCGCCGCATCAAATCTCTATGTCGCCCTCCAGCCGCCAGTAACTTCTCTCTCAAATCAGCTAGATTCCTAGACAAAGCATTAAAGCGTGTTTCAAGCGTTCTCCTTCGCACTTTATATCTACGTCTCGGAATCTTCCCTTTACGCACTGCCGTCTTAAGAGATTCAGCTTCCAAAATTATCTTCCTTCTCTTATCGTACGCATCAACGAATGACCTAATATCCTTGGAGCTGAGAGCCACGCCCTCTTTAGACACAGCAACCGCGATCGGAGCTTTAGGTCTCTTCCACACAAGAGCTAACGCGCATCCAACCACTGCTAAACTCCACATCCATAGTGTAGGACGGAACGACAGCCATAGCCTGTTGTATTCGTAGGTTAACCATATGTTAAAACTGTCAAATGAAAACACGCTCTTCCTGTTTACAGTTAATGTTTCTTGAAAAACGTTTCTGGTTATACTATACGAACCGTCAACCGAAGCTTCTTCAAAGCTTAACATCCTGGCACCTTCAGGTAAAACAAAGGTCACCGACGATTGGTTGACGTAGTAGTTCAAATGCTCGAGCAATGTAAATGTTAGGTTGAAACTGTTCAGTTCTCCTTGTTTGATGTATTTGTCACCAGGTAAGGAATATTTCACGGTGAAACTTACGGATCTGTTAGTTCTTAACTGTGGCGTAAAGAAGACTTCGCATTTGCTTGTTTTTTCGGTGGCATTCGCGTTCATTGTTCGACCAAGCTGGTCATATGCGCTTATGTCTGTAGCGTTCTGAGGCAAAATTATCTGAAAGGAACTGATTTCTTGGAGAGCCTTACTCGTTATAGAGTAGGTGTCTGAACCTTCTATCTCGCATGTTCCGCTTACCTTTATCTGCCGGTTGAGCTCTTTTATATTGGCAATCCCTAATGTATTACCACTCACCGAGAAAGCTAGATCCGCAGGCGAATAGGTGAAAGCTGTCAAGTTTTCCTGCCGATAAACGAGATTGTCAACCGTTCCGCCGATGTACTGTGAATGTTCTGGTAACAGGATTGAAACGTTGCAGTTAGCCACGTCTTTCGTCAAACTGGGATAGGCTGGAAAGTCCAGCACATATTGGCTATTGTTATAAGGGTTCTGGTCAAGAAGGTTATTTGAGAGCACAAATCCAACAGTGAATACTTCTGGGGTTCCTTGTGGGAAGTTTATTCTTACGCTGTAGAAGCCAACATGATCTTCTAAGGTGACATTAAGATCTACCTGGAAATCAGCAGTTCCGTCGTAAGCCACGCATTCAAGAACATGTGAACCATATTTATACGGAAATCCAATGAGAAAACCGTTAGCTCTGCCATCTATCTGCATAGTGTCGTTAATGAAAACGTAGCCGTTGTACAGGACTTCCACTGTATGATTCACATTTTGTATGGTGTAATCATTGTTTCCGGCTTTAGCACCTTTGATAATGTAGCTGGTGAATGATGTAAGAATCAAGGTGGCAACAATTAAGGTGAATGTTAAAGCTTTTCTCTTCACGTGTTTTCCTCCGCTTAATCCTTGAAACTCTGAACTTTGTATCTATTTACAAGCCCATTTATTTACTTTTGTTTAAAACATGCTTCTGATAAGAACTCGTGTTCATAATTACCTGAAAAATCTGCCGAGCCTTGCTGTGCGCGGCTGAACGTAATCGCACCTGCACGATGTCAAGCTTGTCATCATCCAACATGTTTGAAATAGTAGTTCTCCCCTTTTTTAGGTCCAAAGCTTCGCACGCCTTTCTCTTCAAGTTGCTTCCTAAGTTCTCTTGCGTGTTGCTTTTCTATTTCTCCTTTTTTCTCCATGTAATCAATCACTTCTTCGGCTTGTTCTTCTGTATCGCATCGTCGAATGAAATCAATTACATCTGGCACGTAGTGGACAAATCTCTCAGAGACTGCCCTTTCTCCAGTTTGGAGATTTGTTCTAACGGAGTTTATCGCGACTTTATTTTTGTCGGATTGTAACTCCTTAGCGAGGTCGGGAAAGAATTTTTTGAGCTTTTTATTGTCGAGTTTCACGTAGGCACCTTCAGTTCTTGCAGTATATCCACACTTTCATGTATTAAAAATCAGATATTTAAACGTCCTTGAGCACCTGAACCAGGCTAGAAGGGCACAAATCGTTGAGCTGGGTTTTCCTGAAGCACCTTTTCCAATTCACGTATGCGAAGACCAGTGATGATGTCTCCATATATTTCACATCTCTCTTTACAAGTTGCTTCTTCAGGGTTTCGCACTATTACTTCCACTTTCTCTTTGGCTGGAAATGTCAAATAAGCATGTAGATATGTCTTCTTCCGTCCTTCTTTGGTTACCTTGGTCCATTCAGTTCGTACAATCTTAAGGTTGTTCTGTTTTATCAATTCTATGATATCGTTTGGTTCCTCATGATAAACGTATATGTCGATGTCACTTCCATTGCGTGCTGTTCCACGCCAGACACTTCCAATCAGAACCGGATTGTAGATCCGTAGAACTTTCATCAGCTTCAGGGCTTGTTTGCGCATCTGAACCAGACGTTTTCTCCTCGCTGTACCCTCTTTTTCCTCGGCCATTCTGTCAAGTTCCATTGCAACTTCAAGATTCGTTGGAAGGAAGTGGACTCTAGAAGTCCTTGCAGCCTTCAGCTTTGCTTGTTTATACTCCTTTTCAACTCCAACGTATAGAAGATTGGCTGCTTCTCTCGCAACCTTTTTTCGCAAGGTTGGAGAACTGATGGAACTCAAACGTTCACCGACAAGGGTTCTGCTCTCAGCAGGGTTTCAATGCTTGATGATTTTTTCGTACAATGCAATCGTTTTTTCAGCTATGCTATTCCATGTGAATTCGTTCAAGACTCTTTGTCTGCCGTTTTTTCCAAGCCATTTTATCTTCTCAGGATTTTCCAAAGCGCTGACTATACCCCAAGCAATGTCAGGTGGATTGTTGGGGTTAACATGAAAGCCGCATTGTTCATCACCGCACGGTATAACTATTTCCCTCATTCCGCTGACGCCTGCTGCTCCGACGACGACTGGGCGTTCCATGCTCATGGCTTCTAGGACAACTATTCCAAATGGTTCATAAAGACTGGGGAAGACTGCGACGTCGCAAGCGGCATAGTGGCGGATGCGTTCCTTTTCTGGAATGAATTCGAAGCGGAATTTCACGTGATCCTCCAGCCTCATGGTTTTCGTCAAATTGACTAGGTATTCTTGCAGGTCGCCTAAACCTACTATAACAAGTTTTGCGTTAGGTTTTTTCTGTAAGACATGAGGCATGGCCATTATAAGCCTGTCAACTCCTTTGACGCCTACGAGTCTCCCGATGAAAAGAATCATTAGATCTTCATCTTTGATGCCATAGGATTCCCTGAGTTTTCTGGTTTGTTCGCCATCTATTGCTTCCAGGTTATATTTTTGCTCGTCCACGCCATTGTAGCACACTTCAATTCTGTCTTTTGGAAAGCCAAGTTTCGTGAGTTCATCTTTCATGGCATATGAAACCGTTACGATCAAGTCTGCTGCCTTCGCGCCGCGAAGCTCGATGTTGCTTACGACTTCTGAGCCGTTTCCAAGGGTTCTTCCCTTCTCGGTTGAGTGAACATGGAACGCGAAGGGTAATCCAAGCTCCTTTTTGATTGTTATTCCGGAAATGGCTGAAAGCCAGTCATGTGCAACCACTATGTCATACTTGAAGTCTTCTTTTCTGATGAGTTCGTTGACGAGTTTTGAAGCGCCTAGATAGTTGTAGACGAGGATCTTAGCGAACAAGTTGATACCTCGGCCCCACTTCTTTATGTCTTCTGCAATCACGTCTGGTAGTGAATCAGAAATATCAATGTGCAATGGGCGGTGGATTTCTATGCCGCGCCAAATTTCTCGTGTCGGAAGGCTGCGAGTATCATCGTTCATCGTGAAAACTGTCACATCGTGATCCATTAAGACGAACTTTCGTGTGATTTCAGCGGCATATGTTCCTAAGCCACCGACAATTTTTGGTGGATACTCGTATACTGATACAGCCATTTTCATGTGGATTTTCCCATCTTTGAACGTTTTTAGGCTTTACTATTATCAAGTCCGCCATTATTTACGTTTTCGGAAAAGAACTGCACCACATCTTGGCAGAGAACGAGTCCCAAGAAATTGTGGATCCGAGTTTATGGTTGCGAAAAACCTTCCAAGCGTGTTTCCAAGGTGATTCACTCTCCTATTTCGGTATCAAAACCTGTGTTACCTTTGAACCTTTTTATAGAATAGAAAGTCTGAAAAATGGATTGTGTATATAATAGTATGAGGGATGTAGTAAAAATGAGGTTGTCACCTGTCAAGAGACTTGTTCTTGAAACTATGTGGGTGCTTGATAATCCTGCAAAGGCTGTTTACATAGCTCAAGAGGTTGGGTTGGGTTTTCCCTCCGTTATGATGCATATAATAGGACTCTCAAGAATGGGGTTTGTGGCCACGCCTGAAAAGAGCTATTACACCATAACGGAAAATGGAAAGAAGGCACTTGGTTTTCCAGAAATCAATGGAGAAATGGCTCAGCAAATCTTGGAATACTTGCCGGCGGAAAAGTCATTCCACTTCTACGCTGATGTCGGAAAACCTTTAGATATGTTTGCGGCAAGCCTTCAGGACTTCTGCGATAAAATCCTGAAAGTTGACACAAGCTCTATAGAATTTCACATTGACCGCGGGGATTTCGAAGCGTGGTTCGCAGGGTTAGGCGACATGGAACTGGCGAGAAAAACATTGTTAGTCAAAGAAAGGAAAACCTCTGGAGACGAATTGCGCAGAAAATTCTGTGAAATCGTGAAAAGACGATACGGAGAGCTCTTGAAGATACGGCGGGACGCAACTGTATCAGGATAGTGAAGAGCGGATTTAGAACGGTTTAAAGCGTTCTTCAAGTCTTCTCAAAAGCTGCGGCAGGGTTGTATATTCCATCTCTTCAATGCCTAAACGTGCTGGTTCAAACTCGCCCATACGCCTAAGCATAGAAGCATATTCCATAGCTTCACGCTTGGCTAAATCAAAGGCGGGATCATCAAACAGATCTGCCACCATAGGTTTTCCGTCATCATCGCTTGCGATTTTGCCGTTTGAAATTTGTAGACCCAAGGCAACAATTCTTGGAGGACCATCGAAAACTGTGCATTTTGCATCTTTTACACCGACAGGCATCACTGGACCCCAGTGGCTTCCACGCATCCACCCTGCAACCAAATAACTATGCATGAAAGGTACAAGAATCTCTCCCAAGGCTGGTAAGCCATGCTGCGCACGTACAATCAGTACGGGATCATCTTTTCCAACATATTTGCCAGCAATCTTTGAAAGCTTTGTTACGCTGCCGACTGCGCATATCAAGTCGTCTCTCGCTCTCCAAACACGTGAAACCATGTATCGACCAACAGTACCAGTAAGCCCGATTAGTTCGTACATTTCTTCAGGACATTTGAGAACAACGCTCTTATTCTCCATAGTGTCCAATACTTCAAATTTAAACCCGCCAGCCATGTCTGGGTCGATTACAAGTCCAGCAGTATTCATTGGATCGACAAATATTCGAAAAAGCGGGAGGTTGAAAGCTCCAGCTGAAGTTTTGTCTGCTGCAAAAACCACGATAGGGTCAGAACCTCTTTCCTCTATTTCCATTTCGGCTACACCCGGACCCATACCTCTCACGTTCCCGCTGAAAGCGGTTTTCAAAAGATCTTGTCCAGCACCATAAAGCTTCAGTTCCAAAGCCTTTTTTGCAGCCTCTTGGAATGTGTTCCAAGCAAGTTTGTGAATTTCCGGGTTTGATTCGCCCCTCCCGTGAACCATAAGAAGCTGTAGATCATCCCCAACATTGAAAATGTGGTAACTATTGATTAATTCGTTCTCTCGTGCTTTTCTCAGGTTTTTCTCCGCAATATTAAGCAGCGGTTCAGGGACAACATGATGCCCTGCTAAAGAACCAACATCACATTTGATTAAGGAGATCGTAGTTTTTCTCATTATCAGTCACTTTAGATAGATTTTGGTGGAAGGTTATGTTATGCTGTTTAAAAGACTTTCTAGAGGAATCGTAGAGAAAATATGAAATAATCAACCTCCAATATTATTATCAGTGTGGAAAGGGTCATGGAAAAGTTACGGGCAATATCGGTGAAAATACCGGAGGAAGTTTACAAAGAAATGGTTTTACGAGTTCCCCAAGGAGAAAGAAGCAGCTTCATTCGAGACGCAATAATGGACAAACTTCAAAAGACACCGAAGCCGGACAAGATTCTGGAACTGGAACAAAGACTTAACAAGATGGAAAAAGGGGTTGCCCAAATAATGAAGTATCTTGCAGACTTGGAATTACTTACATACGAACGTGGAAAAATAAATCCACACACGTTTTGCATAGATGAGATAGACCACAAAATAATAGAGTATCTAATCCATTACAAAGGTTCAACAACACCGGAATTGGCGGAATACCTCAAAACAAACAGATGGCTAGTCTTAAACAGGCTGAGAAGAATACAAAAAAAATCTAAAAAACAACTCGGAAAATCCATAATAAATTACTACGCAGGAGAAAAATCTGGAAAAAAACGAGCATGGTGGACAAACGAAGAACTGATTGAAACATAACCCAAACCACAACAATTGATTTGGCTACATGCAATTCATTTTCGGGCCCGTAGCCCAGTACGGATTAGGGCGCCGAATCATAGACGGATGCGTAAGCCTCCGGGCGTCTGACGAGAGAAAGCCGGAGAACAGGGGTTCAAATCCCCTCGGGCCCGCCA
>DAOVGI010000029.1 GCA_030672475.1 Candidatus Bathyarchaeota archaeon | reverse complement strand
AAACACGTTTTAATCATTGCGAAGTCACAATCCTTTCTCAAAATCATAATTTAAAATCAGCGTACACACGCCCATATCACCACAGATCTTCCATTGAAATTGCTTGAATACCCACTGAAAGTGAACAAACTGCGCGCGCATAACAAACTCACAGTTCCTTAGTCTTCTATTCCAAAGAACGTTGAGTGGACGGGGCGGGATTTGAACCCGCGGCCTCCACGATGCCAACGTGGCGATCATTCCAAACTGATCTACCCGCCCAACACATTCAAAATAACATGCAAGATACTATAAATGTATAAGTTTTTTGCATTCCAACAGGACAACATGTCCTAACTCTTCCAACGCAGGTTTTATATCTCACGAACCATCGTTTTGACAGCTAGAAACTTTCTTCATTTTCGAATTATGCTAACGAACATGCTGGACGGATGTTCAAAAAGCTCCTCATCATGTTCCTTTATCTTCATCCATTTCGAAGAAAGCATTACGTGCGCTATACAGACTGGATCAGAGTATCGACAACTAAAAGATTATGTAAACATGTTGGAAAACTAATGCTGTCAACAAAGAGAAAAAAAGCCTTAAAGATACTTAGAAAATAGATGTCCAAAAAATAGCAATTCGAACCCACTAGTAAAGTGCACGCTTTGAACGCTAATCACCCACCTTGTGATAACACTCAGCATGTTGCTCTTTATTCCGTCACTTTCACATAGTCTTTGCCGTACGTCGCACTTATTTATTCAATAACCAAAGAACTGCTTTTCTCATCAACTCCCAATCTGAGCCGCAATCATCCAACTCATCAGCAAATGCTACTCCATCGCGTTCACTGTCCTCCTCAATTTCGGGATGTGTACCAACAAGAAAAACCCCGCCGAGACCATAATCAAAGGCCAGCATTGCTGGTTGATTTCCCCTGTCGTATGTCCCCAGAATAGTTGCATTGGCATTTTCGTTCGGCATCAACACTGGACCCCAGTAATAAAGCATCCATATAGAATCCTGCTCAGATCGTGTTATGGGATGCTCAAAGTCCAAGATATCCACCTTGCACATGTCATAACTAGGGTAAGGAACAATTTCATTCACAGGACCTTCCGCCATGCCAAGAAAAACTCCTAATGGCGTAATAGGAAGCTGATTTCCTTGCCAAAAAACTTTCTCGCTGGCAAAGTAGGCTCCGCCACAGATTCCAATGTAACCTCCACCATTACGAATAAAATTCTTTACATTCCCCTTTCCTCTTGAAGAGATATCCTGAGCGTACTGGTACATGTCACCACCGGGGACGCATAGAACACAGAAATCGTCGAGTCCCTCGTTGTTAATGTAGTCTGAATTGACCAGTACAACTGTATAGTTCATCCATTGAAACATTTTCTCAGCAGCTTGAACAGACTCCTCCCAAGTGCCCAAGTCTGAATACAGAGCCACCACAGCCGTTCTATCAGGCATGGACGGATTGAGGCTTACTATAAGGAGGATTATGACAGATAGAAATAAGAAAAGAACACATGACAAAATAACCAACCACTTCACTGACTTGAACCTCATTCTCTACTACTTGTTGCGCCATCTTAAATCCATTGACACAAAATCATGTTCGTTCTGATTTTTTGCATCCTTAGGTAAACATTTCGCTTTACTTCCTGTTAGGCAAAACGTTCTGTTAATCTCATCGTCTGATCATAAGATCACAAGAATCTTCAGCACGCGCGTTCCACTGTCGCTTACTTAAGCAAAGAGTTTAAGAGCTCTCTTCTAAGATCTTCACCATTGTTATTTATCTTCCCGATTCTTTCCGCCAGTAGTGTCTTCCTAAGAACATTGTGGATCCATCTCGCGAAGTCTCCTCTTTTTTGGTGGAACTCGAGGGAGGAAACCGGAACTGTTCTTATTTTTTCCCTGAAATCTTCCAAGGTAAAAGCTACCTCGAAGAGCGATTTATCAATATCTTCATAGAAGTAGAATCCCCATTCATGACGAACTTCTTTTTTCAGCAGGTCCGGAGGAACATTCAGCTTTGGCAGTTCTCCATGCTTCTGGTTATACTCGTTTAGGAGCTCAATTGCCCTTTTTTTCCATTCTAGAGTAGACTTCCTTCTGTAGTACTTAGTTCCGCGTTTACGAGGATCACCAGAGAAGTTTGTTTCTAAGTAGTGAGCAAAGGTTTCCCGAATATTGGCGCTCCCGCCAACGTAGATTAGGTCTCTGTCTTTATTGTAAAGGACATAGACACCAGGTTCTTCAGGAGCATACTTTGCCCCTTCCTCCCACACGAACAGTTTTCCTGTAATTGGCATCTTTGAAACCAACACTACAGTGTTATAACTTCATATTTATGAAGCCTTTGCAGTTCTATTTGGAAAAACAGTAGTCGCGCGCTGCCAGACACGGGACGGTAATTCGCCAAAGTCTTGATAAGGAAAACAATATCTTCCTTCATTTGTGAAGAGAACAAAAAATGCGCGGCATCAGGTCAACATGTGAACTGGAGATTCACAAAGTATATCTAAGACAAGAATCCAACTCCCATCGATCAAACATGTTCTCCCATAAAAGAAAAAAAGAAGAACCGCACACAAGAAACAGTGACGGAGCACTCTCGCAATCCAAAACTAATGATATTTTAAGAACTGTACCGCGTGATAATGCCTTTCACTTCTACGAAAAAATAGGAAAACCCACTAATCATGTCGCCGTGAGTCTACTTGATTTTCGCGACAAGATAAAAGTTGTTCAATGGTCATCTTTAGTCTTTCATTTGAAACGCAAGGATTTCGAGAATTGGATCAAGGAAACTATAAGAGATTCTGAGTTGGCGAAGAGAATTAGCGATATCAGCCCCAACGATTTCGATCTAAAAACGAAACTATATGAAACAATCAACACACGAATCAACGAATTGAGAAAAATGTCGTCAACCTCAACAGTTGTTCATGAAGATCTTATCATCGCTCCACGCTTGTCCGAGGTTGAGCTCTCGAGACAATAGAACATTCGTGCATACTCGTCAGCATCAAGGCTCAGCATAATGTAATGAAGTGTGAGCTGAGAAGGCTGACAATTGTTCGTACAGCTTTACGTTAAGTACTGAAGTGTATGAGACACCTATTCCCTTTTTTTGCGAAAAATAGACCATTATCGTCATATCTCTGCGTTCTAAGATCAAAATATTTTTCGCCATAGTCAAATGGAAAAAACGGGTTTTCCGGATGTATCTCCACTTTGAGTTTTAATTCTCAATTAGTACGGTTGTATCTTCACATGGATACATTTTGAGGATTCGCTACCTTTATTTACAAAGAAAGGCTATTGGAGTTAATTGAAGGATAGGGAGAGAAGCAATGCCCAAGAAACCTCCATCGAAGGACGAAGCGCTAGAAGCCTTGGATTTCATAATAAATGTTTTGAAAGAACATGAAAAGGATCTAGACCGGCTGATAAACGATTTGGGCACGATAACAGACAGATTGGGCGACACTGGAGAGTTAAGCGGTAAAATAGAAAAAGTGGAAGATAGACTTGCAACACTGCAGAACGAGATAACAAACTTGATCACTTATCTGTCAACATCGCATGGACCTGTGACAATATCGGCACAAGTGGCACATCAAGAAGAAGCTCAAACATCACATGTTAGGGAAACACGTGGACCGCCAGTGATCTTGCGTTGTAAACAGTGGGAGGACTTCCAAACGCTGGCTCATCAGGCTCAAACTTTATCCTTTTTGTGTAAAGAGGCAGAAAAAACATTTCAAGTGGACGCCTTAAAAAACAATCAGGTTATAACTTATAGTGGAGAACCCCCGAAACAGACTCACCTGCTGAAAACGTGGCTCTCAAGACGGCTAGACATTCCAGAAAAGAAGATCTTGGAAGGAATCTTGGCCATAGGCTGATAATCCTCAAACGTTTGTATATCCGTATTATTCAGTAATGTTTTTATAGTAGACGTTTATCTTAAGTCTTACGACGTAGTATTGGAGGGTTGAGGTTGAAGGCTAAACCACTGGCAGCCAACGACTGGTATTTTTCCGTTTTCGAAGCCTTCTCCTTTCTCCTCGACGACGGAATGGCCGCGTGGATAGCCAAAATACGATGAAAGCCCTCCAACAATGCTATAACGGAAAGTTGACAAATTGGACGAAAACATGAAAACGCTGCAAAAACTCCGTGAAGAATTCTTGAAATTTGAAAGAACAATGGAGGAGTTATACTTCCTGAAACTCATCGCCGAAGATCTGAGAAGCTTCAGAAAAATGATAACATTGAAAAAGTATGATTAGCCATTCGCAACATGCAACGAAAACTTGAACAGCCTTCTTACATTACACTGGACTGGTAGAAATTCAAGCTTAGGCACAATCTACGATTTTGATGATGCAAGCCTGAAAGAAAAGTATAACTTGAATACACTGATATTCTATATGACTATGAATGCTTCAATAGAAACACTGAGAAAGTAAAACATGAAGTGATCGGATGCTCAAGTTGCACAACACTCTTACGAGAAAGAAAGAGATTTTTAAACCATTAGAGAAGGGAATAGTGACAATGTACAACTGCGGTTTAACCGTTTATGATTACGCTCACATAGGAAATCTACGCGCATTTACGGTCGCAGACATTTTAAGAAGATATCTAGAATACAAAGGTTTCACTGTTAAACAGGTTATGAATTTTACTGATGTTGGACACATGTTTGAGGATGTGGATATAGGAAAAGACAGAATGGAAGCAGCAGCCAAAAGAGAAAAGAAAAACCCTTGGGCCATAGCTGATTTCTACATCAAAGCATTTTTGGAAGATTCCAGAAAAATGAATTTTGAAGAACCGATGGAGAGACCTAAAGCCACAGATCACATCCAAGAAATGATAGAGCTAATACTGAAACTGATAAAGAATGGTTACGCCTACGTCGTAAACGGTTCTGTCTACTTTAACGTCGCTAAGTTCAAGGACTATGGAAAATTGTCTGGCAATACTGTTGAAAAATTGAGAGCAGGGGCAAGTGGAAGAGTGGAGTTCAACCCAGACAAAATAAACCAATTTGATTTCGCCCTTTGGATAAATGACCCCAAACACATAATGAATTGGAAATCACCGTGGTGTGAGAAAGGATATCCAGGTTGGCACATTGAATGTTCAGCAATGGCCATCAAGTACTTAGCAGAAACAATAGACATCCACACCGGCGGAGTCGACAATCTGTTCCCTCATCATGAAAACGAAATCGCCCAAAGCGAGGCGGCGACAGGCAAGAAATTCGTTAACTACTGGCTTCACAATGAGCATTTACTAGTTGAAGGAGAAAGAATGGGTAAAAGTCTTGGCAACTTCTACACGTTAAGTGACCTAACAGCTAAGAATTATGACTTCAACTCTGTACGTTATCTGCTTTTATCAACCCATTACAGGCAGCAGTTGAATTTCACGTTTAAATCGTTAGAAGCTGCAAGAAACGCTGTGGCTCGTCTAACAGCATTCACGCATAGGCTGATGAACGTGAAGGGAATAGGACGCGGAGACAAAATAAGGTCGTTGATGAGTAATGTGCAAGGACGTTTTGAAGAAGCTATGGATGACGATCTGAACGTAAGCGCAGCCTTGGCGGCATTATTCGATTTCGTCAGAGAGGTGAACAAGCTTATGGACGACAAAATGCTCAGCAACGAGGAGGCTGAAGAAGTCTACACATTGATAATGAAGTTTGACAAGGTCTTAGGCGTAATAGGTAGGCTAAAGAAGGTCGTGACACGCACACCTGGATTAACGTTTGATGTAATCTTAGCGAAGGATGAACGCGGAATATCTGAAGAAGTAAAAAAGCTGATTCAAAGAAGAGAAGAAGCAAGAAAAGCCAAGAACTGGAAAACAGCCGACGAAATCAGAGAAAAACTGAAGGATATGGGCATAATTATTGAAGATACGACTGAAGGTCCAAAATTAAGAATTAAACGGCAAAGCTGAGCTTCTGCTAATGGCTTCTCCATGGAAATTCCAATTGTCAGTAACATATTTTTCTCTGCAAAGCTCATCTGCAAGCTCTATTTCGTACGATGTTAATTTCCCCTCCACAAATTCTATGCTTAATGCCTTCTGAAAACCCTTAATCAAGGCTTCCTCCACCCGCTTAATCGAAACGTCTCTGCCTAACTCCTCCTTTATTGAAGTGATTCTACGCTTTGCAATGTTTACAATCTCCATGCATGTTCTAGCCCATGGAACACGCAGAAAAAGGAACATTTTCTCCAAATCAACATCCACCAGAAAGGTGCCATGCTGCAATACAACCCCTTTCTTGTGGAACTGTGCGCTTCCAGAAATTTTCCTAGCGTTAACCATCAAGTTTGGACAGGATTTCACATTGCCTCTATTGAAATCGGCTATCAAACCTAAAACTCCAGCGGCTTCAGCTAATCCAGAGTAAATTTTTGCGTAGACAGCTGTTATATCAGGTGCTTCCAAGTCCTCTTTGCCGGCGATTATGCTATAGGTGATCTCGCCTTCAGCATCGTGAAAAACCGCGCCTCCGCCGCTTATCCGCCTGACAATATTCACGCCATGTTTTCTGCAGTTATCCAACTGAACTTCATTTTCAGCCTTTTGAAATCTGCCAATGGACACAGCAGATGGCCTCCAAAGATAAAACCTAACAGTATTTGGAACAAGATCTTCAATTCTAGCTTTCAGAATAGCCTCATCAATGGCCATATTCATAAATGCATTGTAGGTTTCAAGTCTCAACAGCCGCCAAACAAACATGAACTTCACAGGCACTATATTTCCTGTAAGCTAGTTAAGGATTAAACGGTTTCGAAATATGTAAAGCAGGTACAATCGTTTCGATTAGCCAGCGCCGCACCCTAGAGCTATAAAATAATTCAGAAAACATGAAATACATCCACATGGTTCACTTCAAGGATGACGAGCTTGAAGTAGCCGCAGCCACCACAGTAGAAGAGGTTAAAGAGCTAGTTTCAGACGGTTTCGAGAAGTCTGATGAAATACATGGTATCCACATCTTCAGAAAACCAAAAAGATTCGCAGGGTACAGCTAACAACATTATCACATTACAGACAGGATTACGACGTTACACTTTAAATATTAGGAGTGTGATTAGACGTACGGAAGAGGAAACGGAGCTATGGGTTCGAAATCTCCAAAGGGCGAATTTGCCGCAAGAAAACTGCTTGCAAAAAGGAAGAAGTTCAGGTGGAGTGACATGTACTATAAGCGGCGGATGTTAAGGTTGGATGTTAAGGCGGATCCTCTTAAAGGAGCGCCTATGGGTCGCGGTATAGTTCTCGAGAAAGTTGGTATTGAAAGCAAGCAGCCTAACAGCGCCATAAGGAAATGCGTGAGAACTCAACTGATTAAGAACGGACGTCTCATAACTGCTTTTCTGCCAGGGGATGGAGCCCTGAACATTGTTGACGAACATGATGAGGTAGTAGTTGAAGGAATAGGCGGTCCACGTGGAGGAGCGATGGGTGACATTCCGGGAGTACGTTGGAAGGTCGTCACGGTTAACGGTATATCTTTGAAGGAGCTTGTTCTTGGAAGAAAACAGAAGCCGATGCGGTGAAAAAAATGAGTCAGAAGGAAGAAACTGAGATAAAACTTTTCGGAAAATGGAGTTTCCAAGGCATTGAAATAGAAGATTTAGGATTGAGAAGATATGTATCCCTTAAACCAGTTGTTGTTCCCCATAGCATGGGTCGTCACGAGCACAAACGCTTTCGCAAAGCTAAGGTCAACATTGTTGAGAGACTTTTAAACAATTTTATGCGTCCAGGTGAAAATGCTGGGAAAAAGGTCAAAGTCATAAATATTCTGCGGTACGCCTTTGAAATAATACATTTGCGCACTGGGAAAAACCCTGTTGAAGTGCTTGCTAAGGCTGTGGAAAATTGTGCACAGTGTGAAGATACAACGAGAATTAGTTATGGAGGCGTAGTATATCACTTGGCTGTTGATGTGTCCCCTCAGAGGAGAGTTGACTTGGCTTTAAGACTTATCTGTGAAGCAGTTAGGCAGGTTTCAATGCACAATCCACGCTCGATAGCGGAATGCATAGCAGAGGAATTGATACTGGCGGCAAACCATGACATGAAAAGTTATGCAGTTTCGAAACGTCACGAAAAAGAGAGAATAGCTCAATCCTCAAGATAGCAGCTTCTGACGGACTATTTCATGTGAATCTCAACTGTGTCCCTATCTTCAAGGGTAAACGTGGAGCCTACTTTTTGTGGACTGAAAACAAGACGATTGGCCCATATCTTTGCGAAGGAGAATTTTTCGCTGAAATCGCTGTGAATGTTCTTAGCTAGATCATGCACCGTTGCACCTTTGCTTAAGATAAAGGGTCTTCTAGAAAATTCTTTGGCGTTCGGTTCCTTCGTGTAAACGCGTATTATACCTAAAGCTTTGAACAGTGTTCTACCAAGCCTGTCCAAGCCTTGTCGAGTTATACACGAAACGGCAATTACAGGTAACCGCTCGCCAACGTAAGCCTCCAATTCTTTAAGGTTCGCCATGCCTTTTCTTGAATCTATTTTGTTCGCAACTATGACAGACGGTTTATAAACAGTGTTTTCAAAAACTGCCTCTTCAACTGCGTCCAGCGTAGCTTCACCATAGATTTTGACAACTGCATCCGTTAGGTGATAACTCTTCAGAACCTCCTTGACATCCTTGAGAGTGCAGTCAAAAAGCTTCCCAACTAAAATTATCTTTAACCCAGCACCCATGAACTTCCTTTCGACTTGAACATGCGCTCTGGGTTTACTAACAAACACTCGGGCATTCTCCAACTCACCAAAGATTAGCGACAGTTGTCCAACACAGTCTCGGGAAAGATCCACCATCACAACTAAACCATCAGCATTCCTGGCCAAAGCCAGTGTCTGGAGTCCCCACGCTTTACCGTCTGCAGAACCCTCCATTAAAGATGGAGTCTCCACCATCTGAAACTGAACATCCTCATAAGCGAACATACCAGGCACCGGCTCTCTCGTTGTGTAAGGATTAGGTGAAATCTCCACTTTCGCGTTTGTTGTAGCCGCAAGCAAGCTGCTTTTTCCAGCATTCGTCAGACTCATGATTGCTACTTGGGCTGCTCCTTCCTTTTCTATGAAGAATTTTGGTCCGCCCTTCCCAGCCCTTCTACGCTTCTTTTCTTCAATCTCCCTTCGCAGAGCAGACATCTGCTTCTTAACTTGAGAACGAAGTTTTCCGGTACCTTTATGTTTTGGAACAAGACTCATAAACTCTCGTAGAAGTTGAAGTTTTACCTTTGGATCCTTTGCGGCTGAAACCTCAGACCATTTGTGTTTAGCTTCAGCAGGCAAGTTCGTTGGCATAATCTGAAAACATCCAAACAACAACTTTGGGAATCAGCTTTAATATTTATTTCCGAACGCACGCTTAGTTCAGATTCAAATCTTATCATCTCAGGCTTATCATAAACTTAAAATAATCGAATGAACAGTTGTGTAAACGAATTCATTAATAACAGAGGTAATTTGAAAGTAATCAGGAGGAAAAGCAATGAGTAAATCAGGAAGACCCCACTTAAACCTAGTAATCATGGGACATGTAGACCATGGAAAATCAACAACAACTGGCCACATGCTATACTTAGCAGGAGCCATTGACGATAGAACGATAAAAGCTTTCGAGGAAGAAGCACGCAAAATGGGAAAGGAAACCTTCAAGTTTGCGTGGGTCCTCGATAACCTCAAAGAGGAGCGAGAGAGAGGTTTAACAATTGACCTTCGATTTCTAAAGTTTGAAACAAAAAAATACTATTTCACGGTTATAGATGCGCCGGGACACAGAGACTTTGTGAAAAACATGATCACAGGAGCAAGTCAAGCAGATGGAGCCATACTCTTCGTTTCAGCCAAAAGAGGCGAATTCGAGGCGGGTATAGGTCCAGGAGGTCAGACAAGAGAACATGCATTCTTGGCTTTCACTTTAGGCGTAAACCAGCTGGTTGTCGCTGTTAACAAAATGGATGATCAATCAGTCAATTGGGGCGAAGAAAGATTCAACGATATCAAAAATGAAGTTAGCAGAACGCTTAAAATGGTAGGCTACAAAGCTGAAAGAATACACTTCGTGCCTACATCAGGATGGACTGGTGACAACTTGGTTAAGAAAAGCGATAAGATGCCATGGTACAAAGGACCGACTTTGATTGACGCTCTAGACGAGTTTGTGCAGCCTTCTAAACCTACAGGCAAGCCCTTACGTGTTCCAGTTCAGGACGTTTATACAATTACAGGGATTGGTACGGTTCCAGTGGGCAGAGTTGAAACAGGAGTGCTTAAAGAAGGAGACGAAGTTGTATTCATGCCTTCTAACAAGAAGGGTGAAGTCAAATCGTTAGAGATGCATCACACAAAAATTCCTAAAGCTGAACCAGGTGATAACATTGGATTTAACGTTAGAGGTATAGGAAAATCAGATATACATCGCGGGGATGTTTGCGGACACGTTTCAAACCCGCCAACAGTTGCAAAGGAGTTTATAGGGCAAATAATCGTAATTTATCATCCAACAGCAATAGCTGCAGGATACACACCGGTCTTCCACCACCACACAGGACAAGTCGCATGCAGATTTACTGAACTACTAAAGAAGATTGATCCACGTTCAGGACAGGTCGTAGAGGAGAATCCAGACTTTCTGAAAACTGGAGACGCCGCCGTAGTGAGGGTGGAACCCTTACACCCAATCGCAATTGAAAAATACACAGACTTTCCAGAACTTGGCAGATTTGCAATCAGAGATATGGGCACAACAGTAGCTGCTGGCGTCGTAAAAGAAATAACGAAAAAAGAATCATAATCATCGCTCTACCCTTTTCTGCTTATACTACACTTCTTTAAAGCCTAGTTATGCTAAGCTTAAGTTATCAGCGAGAAGCACGAGTTTCTCGCTGTCACACCAGATAATTTGAGAGTTAATGTAATGTCTGACACGGAAACTTTAGTCCCATACTTGAAGAAGAAGAGCTGTAAGCGAGAACCAACAATAATAGTTGACAGCCGTGAGGCGAATACTGCTGCAAAAATCGTTAAAGGCCTCCGAGAACGAGGCGTCACTATAGAGACCAGAGCATTACAGAAAGGCGATTACATACTGTCTGATGTATGTGCTGTAGAGAGAAAAACTGTTCAAGATTTTGTCTATACACTCACGCATCGTCACCTCTTTGAGCAACTGTTCACGCTGAAAGAGGTTTATCCCAAAGCGTTGATTCTCTTGGAGGGCTATCTGCCGATAATCTACAAATTCAGCAGAATTAAACCAGCATCCGTTTGGGGAGCAATGTTCAACCTAGCGAAGAATGGAATAGCTATTATAACAACAACCTCGTACAAGGAAACAATTGACTTCCTTCACGTCGCTGCACGTCAAGAACAACTAGTTGAAGAGAGAGCTCCGGTAGTTCATCCAATAAAAAAATGCGAAACTACATGTGACGCTCAAATATTTTTTATGGCCAGTTTGCCAAAGATTGGAAGAGAAAAGGCAATCGCAATCCTCAAGTCTTATCAAACACCGTTGAACGCCCTAGCAAACGTTGATGACTGGCCTAAAACTGTGCATGGACTTGGACCAAAAATAAGCCATAAGGCTAAAGAAGTGTTAACAAAACCCTATACGTAAGTAAAAGAGCTTGACAGATCATTTTTTCTCTTACTCGTAGTCTGGGTCCGGCCGGCGCGCGTTTTCTCACACTTTGATTTTAATATTGAAAAACGAGTTGCAGCTTGACGCTAGATTTATTCTGAAATGGTGGACACAACATCTGTCCAATACATATATATGGCATTCGTTGAGATGTGTTGGCAACCCTTGTTGAGAGGTGGAAAACGTTTGGATGTGGAGATTGCCCCAACTAAAAAAATCAGGGTGTTGGGTTTGGATAGACGTTCCGTTAAAGATTTGGCTTGGTGTGCTGCAACTTATGGTGTGAATAGGCTTTATTGGGTGGACGGCTACTTATTGTGCTTGGAAGTCTACGAGAAATCCATCGAACATGAGATTAAGAATAAAGAGTTACCGATAAGTCACGTTTGTTATGCAGAGTTTCCAAAATACGAGAGGAAATTTGAGGTTGACATGAGCCTTCAAGTTCCAATAGTAAATGCTT
Organism: Candidatus Bathyarchaeota archaeon; assembly: GCA_030672475.1. Taxonomy (GTDB): domain Archaea; phylum Thermoproteota; class Bathyarchaeia; order Bathyarchaeales; family Bathycorpusculaceae; genus SOJA01. Next base: position 12,419 of record DAOVGI010000029.1, on the reverse strand, counting down.
CCGACATGAAGATATTCAAAAAGTTGCTGACGGCAATATTACACTACGAAAAAGAAGACCAGACAGTTAAGAAGACCAGAGCTTAGTTTTTCTTTGAACACTCTCGTAGCCAAGTTCAAAAGCTTTCATGTTTACTGCTAAATACTTTTCTGGAACAAGCTCGCGAATAGCATCTTTCAAGCTTTCAATTTTAACAGGTGCCTTTTCAGTTGCGGCTAGACCGCCTATCAGAACAACATTTCGAGTTAGGATGCTTCCAGCTTCTTTAGCCAATTCTGCGGCTTCCATAACAACGATGTTTTTTGTGAAAAATCGGATTTTTTTGGTTATTTCACCCGAACTCGGGTAGCTTATCATCTTGGTTATCAATCCTAGCGGTGGAGCAGGCTCATTGTTCATCAAGACAACAGTTTTTTCTGAGGCGAATCTCAAATTTCGTAGGGTTTCTATTGGTTCAAATCCTAGAAGGATATCTGCTGTTCCTTCTAAAATTGTTGGTGCCAAAACCCTCTCTCCCATTCTTATGTTGGATGTTACAGATCCACCGCGTTGAGCCATTCCGTGGATTTCGCTTACTCGAACGTTTAATCCTTCTTTAAGTGCTGCGGTGCCCAGAATTTCAGCTGCCAGAAGTATACCTTGTCCCCCGACGCCTGCTAGAACAATGTTGAACTCTTTCATTTCATGATCTCCTTAACCATTCCGTTTGCATTCTATAGCCTTGTAAGGACAGACTGAAACGCATAATCCACATCCTGTGCATAATGTTTCGGTGATAGTTACTTCTTCATCTTTAACGATTAAGGCTGGACAGCCTAACAGTTTGATGCAAACCATGCAGTTCGTGCACTTATCAGTGACTTTGCACGGCACGATCTTGATGCCCGTACGTCTTTTCTGCCTAGCCTCCATCAAGGCGCAAGGAGCCCTGAAGACTACAACGGAAGGTCCAGGATGGTGCAGAGCTTTTTCCAGAATCATTGTTGCTTCTTTGATGTTGAAGGGGTCAACAACTTCAACATATTTTACTCCGCATCCTTCAGCAACCTTTTCGATGAGTATTTTTGCAGACGGATTACCCATGCCGGTTACGCCTGTTCCGGGATGCGGTTGACTTCCAGTCATTGCCGTTGTCAGGTTGTCCAGGACAGCTAGGGTGACTTTATGGTTGTTATAAACCGCGTTTACAAGCCCTGGAATTGCTGCATGGAAAAACGTTGAGTCTCCGATTATTGCCACAGTGTTTTTGCCTGTTACCTTGCTTATTCCTTGAGCTGTACCTATACTTGCTCCCATGCAAATGAGTATGTCACCTACTTTTAGCGGGGGGGCGATCCCTAAGGCGTAACAGCCTATATCTGTTGTGCAAATTGCTTTTTCACCTGTCGTCTTTTTGATGACGTAGAAGGAGGCTCTGTGAGGACATCCTGCACAGAGTATAGGTGGTCTAGACGGTAAATCTTTGGTTATATCGGCATATTCGTCGTCAATTTTCTTGAAGTTAATTGGGGATTCTTTGCCTGTTATTTCTGCAAGGCCCTTTGTGACTGTGCGTGTGGAAAGCTCACCTTTTCTCGGAAAATAGAGCTCATTCATTTTTCCGAAGATTTTCACGTTGAGAGCATGATCCTTGGCTATGACTTTGACCTGCATTTCCAAATATGGTTCAAGTTCTTCCACAATCACTATTTTTTCATGATTTCCAAGAAATCTTTTAATCATTTTCTCTGGAAGCGGATGCGTCATGCCGAGTTTGAGGATGCTTGCATCCAGACCCAACAGTTCTGCAGCTTCAACTGCATAATTATAAGCTGAACTTGAGGAGATTATGCCTAGCTCGCTGTTTCCTTCACGCACAACCTTGTTGTACGATGATGTTTCACTGATTTCTTTTGCGCTTCTCAGTTTCTCTAGAAGCTTAATGTGCATTGGCCTGGCGTTGGCTGGAACCATGACCATGCGTCTTACATCTTTAATGAACTTGCCTTTCAAGTTTGGTTTGGTGAGTTTACCGTATGTTACTGGTCCTCGTGTGTGACTTACACGTGTTGTTGGTCTGAGTAGAACTGGCAGTTCAAGTCTTTCAGAGATTTCAATGGCTGAGATTGTCATGTCCTTGGCTTCTTGAGGATTAGATGGTTCCAAGCATGGGAGGTTTGAGAGTAAAGTGTAGAAGCGGGTGTCCTGCTCGTTTTGTGAACTGTAGCATTCAGGATCGTCTGCAGTGACTATAACGTAGCCTCCTTTTACCCCTATGTAAGCCAACGTCATAACAGCGTCAGCAGCCACGTTTAACCCCACATGCTTCATGGCAGTTAAGGTTCTAACACCGGAATTTGCTGTTCCAGCGGCCACTTCAACGGCAACAATCTCATTAGTGGAGTACTCCATGTACAAGCCGGCTTCAGCAGCTATCGCTGAGATGGAATCCCCTATTTCAGACGCTGGTGTACCTGGGTAGGTTGTAACAACGCCTATGCCAGCTTCTAAAACTCCTCTAGCAATAGCTTCATTTCCTAGTAAAAGCACACGGCTTTCAGGTTTATCCTGCAGTAACATACGTGGATCTGGCAATGAGCTTCTCTCCAGTTCAAAGAGAAACTCTCATAATCTTGCACTTTCACATATAACTTTTGGTATGGTACGTCGCTAATGTAACTTGCATGTAAGCGGTTTTGAAAAGAAAGAGCTTAATCGATGGTGGAAATGTGCTTTCACTATCTACCCTTGAATATTGGTTTTCTTTTTTCTGTAAATGCTGAAACGCCCTCCTGCAGATCTTCTGTTGAAGCGACGACACCGATGCCTTCACGTTCCAGTGCTATTGCAGAGTCTAAACTCATGTCTGCACCTTTGTTGATCAATGCCTTGGCGACTTTAAGGGCTACTGGAGCCTTAAGTGTCAGTTCCTTAGCGAATTGTCTCACTTTTTCCCTAAATTCTTCTGCTGGAAAAACCATGTTCACTATGCCTAGTTTTTCCGCGGTTTTCGCATCAATCATCTTTCCAGTGAAGATAAGCTCTTTCGCCTTTGTCCTTCCTATTAAACGTGTAAGCCTCTGAGTTCCCCCCCAACCAGGGATTAGACCGATGTTGATTTCAGTTTGTCCCATACGAGCTCTCTCGGAAGCCAAGCGCAGGTCGCAAGCCATTGCAACTTCTAGACCGCCGCCTAAAGCATAACCGTTTATTGCTGCTATGACAGGCTTCTCGAAGTTTTCCAGAGCATTACAGAGTCTTTCTCCCATAAGCGACAGTTCTCTTCCTTTCAGCGCGTTAAAACCCTTCATGGTTTTTATGTCAGCCCCAGCAGAAAATGCTTTTTCTCCAGCTCCAGTCAATATGACGACTCGTATACCTTCATTAGTTCTGATGTCTTCTAACGCCTGTAAAACTTCATTTATAACCTCTTTACTGAAGGCGTTCAATGCTTCCGGACGGTTTAAAGTTATTGTGGCAATAGCCTCACTTTTCTCGTAAATTATATATTTGAATTCCATTTACGAATCCCCTATTTTTGTGTCCAATCGTAATACCCTTGCCCAGTTTTTCTTCCCAGGAGCCGAGCTTTCACCATCTGTTTCAACCCTGGAGATGGATGAAACTTAGGGTCTATTCCCTTCATCAGAACATCTGTAATTGCTAACACTGTGTCTGCTCCAATGTAGTCTGTGAGCATGAGAGGTCCCATGGGCCAGTTTAATCCAAGCTTTATGGCCTTGTCTATGTCGTCTCTGTCTGCAATGCCCTCCCAATACAGAGCTGCTGCTTCGTTCAACGCTGGAACAAGTATGCGGTTCACAATGAAGCCTGGACAGTCTTTTTTCACCAGAACTGTTTCTTTGCCGATTTTATGCGCTACATCTAAAACTGTCTGTATCGTTTCATCTGAACTTTTTGTTCCTTTAACGACTTCAACGAGTTTCATCAGTTGTGGTGGGTTGAAGAAGTGCATGCCACACACTTTTTCTGGACGGTTAGTTGCTGAACCTAATTCCGTTATGCTTATAGAAGAGGTGTTTGAAGCGATAATGGCGTGGGTTGGTGCAAACCTATCAACCTCTCTAAACGTCGCAGTTTTCAACTCGACATTTTCTGGCACTGCCTCAACTATTAGGTCAGCATCTGAAACAGTCTCTTTCAAGTCTAACATCGGATGAATTCTATTCAATATTTCGGCAGCTTGCCCTTCCGCCAATTTGCCTTTACTTTGGAACTTCTGCAGACTCCTTTTAATCATTGCCATACCGTTGTCTAAGAAGCGTTGCTCAATGTCCCTCAAGTTAACTTCGTATCCACCATTTTGAGCGGCGACTTGGCATATACCATGCCCCATCAAGCCAGCACCTAAAACTGCTATTCTCTTAATCTCCAAATTTTGCCACTCCCAATTTTTAACTGGAAATGATATTTCAGTAGGTATTATTAGATTTTCGCATCGCAAAAGTCTCTGTTACCCATAGAATCAGACATGCACAAAGACCGCAAAGAATTGACACATGAAGAAGATAGACATCTACGGCAGTGTTCATACAGTTGTAGCTTGCGTCTAATCGAAAAATTGGGCGAAACAGAGGATTATTCTTTTAAAGGGTTAAATGCGTAAGATATGACTCTGTGGAAGGTTAAGGAGCTGTGAAAGGTCAAGTCTACTGCCTCTTAGCTGTAATGGCATTATGCGTTGTTTTGGTTCCTATTGTAGCGTTTTTGATTGGAGGCTGGTGCGCCTACTGGGGTCATGCATTGCTGGCAATAGTTTTCGGCGTTCTGGCAGTCTTCATAAAGACTCACTATTACTGGGAGGAAGATTGAGTTGGCTCCTCCAATACCTGAAGCAGGGCCAGAAGTGATGGTCGGCGTTGTTGCAGCTATAGCAGCATTCTTAACCATAAGCATTCTCTTGGGTTTTTTTATGAGAAAGAAGGCTAAAGGCTTCGAAGGATGGCTTGTAGGTAGTAGAGACATAGGACCTCTTGTAACTGGTTTTGCTTTGGTTGCATCCTATTTGAGCGGTTGGGCAATCTTTGGAAATGCTGGTTTAGGTTATGCTTACGGCTGGTCAGGAAGCTGGCTCATAGGCACTGCTTGCATCGCAGGAACATCCCTTTGCCTGGTAATCGGTTACAGAATGCGAAGATACGTGGCATTAGGAGCTCGAACAGTGCCAGAGATGCTGAGGGTGAGGTTTGAAAGTAGAACTGTGCAAGCATTAGCCAGCTTAGCCATGATAATTCTTCTCATAGTCTACTCTGTGGGACAGTACAAGGCCATGGCAACGGTTTGGAAGATTACTACAGGCACACCTTTTTATGGAAGCCTATTGGCAACGGCGGTTCTGGTGCTTGTGTACTTGATTGTAGGCGGATATACGGGCACCCAGTGGGTTTCATGTCTCCAAGGCATCATATTAACAGTTGTCGGCTGGACACTGGGAATAGCAACTCTTGTCTGGGCAGGCGGTCTAGGAGAAATCTCAAGGGTTATTGGAACGGAAACGTTTACTGCTCCAGGCGGTACGCAGACTGGAATACCGCTGAAGGATTTCACTTTGCCTCTTCCTTCACCTGAAGGCTTGGCTTTTCCTGGTGTAGATTATATTGGCGTCACAGCGGCAGTCTTCATGTTTCTCTTGATGGCAACGGGTTTTCCGCATAATGTGTCCCGCTTCTTAGGAACCCGAAAAATCACTAGGAGAGAGTATTGGGTAATGTTGTTAATACTTATCATGGGCGGCTTAACGCCTCTTTGGATTGGTGTAGCTGGGTTTGCCGCTAGAACCGTTTGGGGTGACGTCTTCATGACTGCCGGATATTACCCTATGTATGGAGATTCAGCTCCAGTCTATGCAAGTATAAGTGCCGGTGGGATTCCACTCGTGTCTTTGTTTGCAGCAAGCGTTTTTGCAGCGTCAGTTGCAACCCTAGCTGGGATGGTTATGATCATGGCCACAAATGTTACAAGAGATCTTATTCACAACTTCTATCCAAAGTCTTCTTCCAAGAAATTGTTGTGGCTCACGAAACTTATGCTTATTCCATTTATCGCCATACCTCTGTATTGGACGTTTACTTCGCCTCCGCCTATTCTTTCAGAGTTTATGGCTGGCTCAGCCGTGGCTCAAGCCGGAATTTTCTTTTTTGTTGTAGGAGTTTCTATGCATTGGAGGAAGGCAACGAAATGGGGAGCCACCGCCACTATGATCTATGGTTTAATTCTGACGTTGCTTCATCCTAATGCTTACGGAAAACTTGTTGGCTTGCATCATTGGGGTTACTGGGCTTTACTGTTAATGTTCGGTTCGGCATTAGTCTTTTTTCTCGTCAGCTTAGCTACGAAGCCCCTGTCAGAAGAAAAACTGGAAAAGCTATTTCCAAAACGCAGAAGCTGAAGGTTAATCTTCTAACAATGTTTTGCTGATTTTTCTCGCAAACTTTTTTATTTGAACTCCAGATTAAGTGTGTCACAGTGTCTTTCATGAAACGTCGAGAAGATGGCTGGATTTTTGAACCTGAGTATGAAACTATGACCAGGGAGAAACTGTGCAGTTTACAAGAAGAAAGGCTTAGAAAAATCGTTCGCCACTGCTTTGAACGGATACCGTTCTACAAACAGAAGTTTAAGGATGCATGTGTAACTCCGGATGACATAAGAACCTTGGATGATCTTAAGAAGATACCGTTGACCACTAAAGAAGACCTCAGGAAGGCTTATCCGTTTGGAATGTTGGCTGCAGACATAAGCGCAGTTCTGGAGTTGCATGCAAGCTCTGGAACGACTGGGCATCCGACAACGTGTGCATATACGAAACAGGATTTGGAAGTCTGGTCAAAGGTCATGGCGAGAATATATGCTTCCGCTGGAACAAAGAAAGGTGACATCGTTCAGAACGCCTATGGTTACGGTCTTTTCACCGGCGGGTTAGGCTTTCATTACGGAGCTCTGGAAGTAGGAGCGGCAATTCTGCCGATTTCAGCTGGTCAAACCGAACGTCAACTAAGACTTGCCAAAGAGTTAGGCACAACAATCTTAACTTGTACTCCTACTTATGCAGCACATCTCGGTGAGTATGCACTTGAAAAGCTTAAGATAGATCCGAAGAAAGAGCTGAAATGGAGGATCGGCTTGTTCGGAGCCGAAGCTTGGTCTGAGGAGCTTAGGCATAGAATTGAAGAGCTTTTAGGGTTGGAGGCCTTCGACGTTTATGGACTCTCTGAAATCATTGGTCCAGGAGTCTCAGCGGAATGTCCTCAACATAGTGGTCTGCACATTTACGAGGATCACTTCTTGGCAGAGATCATAAATCCTTCAACTGGAGAACCAGTGAGAGAAGGTGAAGTCGGCGAGCTAGTGTTGACAACCCTCACAAGAGAGACTACGCCTCAACTTAGATTCAGAACAGGCGACCTGACGAAGCTCGTCACTGAAGAATGCGAGTGTGGAAGAACAATTGCCAGGATGGACCGTGTGATTGGAAGAGCGGACGATATGCTGAAAGTGAGAGGCGTAAAGTTCTGGCCGTCAACTGTAGAACATGCTCTCTTAGCTGTGGATGGTTCTTCACAGAACTATGAAATAATTGTTGACAGGCCAGAGGAACTTGATATCATGACTCTAAGGGTTGAGCCGAAGAAAGAACTCTTCGAGAAGGTTGGTGGAGACCTGTCGAAACTGAAATGGCTTCAAGAGGAAATCTCCAATTCAGTTAAGTCAGTAGTCACTGTGAAAGCCCAAGTGGAACTCGTTCCCTACGGGTCACTTCCAAGATTCTTAGGAAAGGCTAAGAGAGTCAGAGATTTAAGAAAAGGAAAAAGCTAGAGGCTTATCTTCTTTTTTGTTTGACTTCCATGTGTGCGTTAGCTTAGCAAGTCCGGATGCCAGTCACACCGTTCCAAGTCGCTTAACCTTTTGAAGACCAAGATCGTGAATGCTTGCTCACGCTTTCTGACCCAGTTTTGAACCTATACCTCAGCGAACGTTCAAAATAAGAGAACAAGATTGCTTTTACAGAAGGTGTTTCCCCAGATCTCTCTTTTCAAGGTTCTACGTAGAAGCGACGTCAATGTAATCTATGTGTCCATTGAATGGAATGAAATGTGTGCTCCTTCAATGTATACCATCGAACCGTTCATGAACTAAAGTCCATCAGTTGAATGTGCGCCTTGAGCAAATGCGGGCTTACATCCTTTTTTGTGTTCAACCAGTTGGTTGAAAAGGCTATTCAGTGCGAATAATTCTTGCTCCTTCAACCTGTCGTACGGTTTTTCAACGTTCGCCAAGAGGTCAAGGGTTTAGAAGGTGTATGCTGTGCCTGGAAACAGATGTGTAGAATAAGGTCTCCGCAAAGAAGCTGTGCGTCGGCATTTTGAGATTGAAAGAGTATATCAATTCTTATATTGCCAAACACAAATTAACAGAATGACGTATCTCTACTTTGCTGGAAAGTGGGGGAAATGAGAAAGACTATATTTAAAAAGCTTGAAGCTAAAGGGTTAATCACGAATTATAATCGTTTTAGAAAGAATTTGCCTCCGAAACTTCCTAAGAAAGTTTTTGTTTGGGATGAAACGCTTAGAGAGGGTGAACGGGCTCCAACAGTTTTTCTGACATATGTTGAGAAAGTTAAACTCGCTAAAATGATGGATGAGATGGGTGTGTCCATAATAAACATTGGTTTTCCCGGCTTTTCTGAGGAGGAGAAAAACACTGTTAGAAGAATCTCAAACGAGACCTTTGAGCAGGCAAGTATGGCTGCTTCAGCACGCATAATGAGAAGTGACATAGATTCTTGTTTAGGATGTGGAATACGCGAGATTTCAATCTTTACACCTTTCAATGAATTGAACCTGCAATACATGTCAAAAATGACTAAGGAGGAAGTGTTGGAGAAAACTGTTGACTGTGTGGAATACGCGAAAAGGCACGGTATAACCGTGAATTTTGCTCTGGAAGACGCTTCCAGAACTCCTCTTCATGAAATCTTGCAGATTTTTGAGGCAGCAGCAGAAGCTGGGGCGGACCGTCTAGTAGTTGTAGATACTGTTGGTTTTTTGAGGCCTTTGTCGATGCGTTATCTCATTTCAAGTGTTAGAAAAGGCCTCTCACAAATAATCGACAAGAGAATTCCATTATCGGTCAGATGCCACAACGACTTCGGCTTGGCAACAGCGAACACTTTGACAGCCATAGAGGAAGGTATAGCTTATCCCCAGACATGTGCAGCTGGATTTGGTGAAAGAGCAGGGCTTGCACCCATGGAAGAGGTTGTTGCAGCCTTGGAAATACTTTACAATGTGGACACGGACATAAACGTAAAGAAACTTTACAGACTCAGCCAGCTGGCTGAGAAAAGCTTCGCGTTGCCCCTACCATTTCACAAACCGATAGTGGGTGAGGATGCCTTTTCACATGCGTCAGACAAGCATATTCACGGCATGTTGGCTCATCCCCTTATATATGAACCTTTTCCGCCTAAAATGATTGGAAGAGAAACAATGTTTTACTTGGGCAAACAGACGGGAAAGTATTTGGTTGAGAACCGGTTGACATTGGCTGGGATTAAGACGACTTCAAAGCATGTGGAGGAGATAGTTAGAAGGGTGAGGAGGAGTGAGGAAAACTTGGACAAAGGTGAAATGCTGATGACCTTTTATCAGATTAAGAAGTTGCTCCGGGAAATGCGGAAAGGTTTAACAGAAGAAGACTTCTGGAAAATCGTTGAACGTGTCACGGGGCAAAAGCCTAAGTTCATGCCAGACCTCAAAGAATAAACTGAGGAGAAGTCTAGGACTTGGTAGACTCTGTCATGTCTCCTCGTGCTTCGGATTCTCTTACGCTGATATATTATGTGACTTTCGTCTGAACACAGTAGTTCTTCTAGACCTTCGCAGGAACGCTCAAACCTTTGTAGCACACGTTACCCTTTGTCTGTGACAAGTCTTCAAGAGGACTGACGTTTCTGGTTTTAGGGAAATCATGACAAACCTTATTTTGGCATTAGCATTTTAGGTTAATGTTAAAAAGTGGCGGTGATAATGAGAGACCCGCTTTGGGTACCATCCGAAGAACGTGTGAAACAGGCTAATATAACTCAGTTCATCAGTTTTGTTAACAGAGAATACGATCTGGAAATTGACTCTTATAATCAATTGTATGAATGGTCCGTTGAGAAGACACCTGATTTCTGGGAGGCTATGTGGGAATTTGTGAGGATAAGAGCTTCTCGGCGGTATGATGTAGTAGTCGACGACTTGGGCAGGTTTCCTGGCGCACGGTGGTTTGTTGGTGCAAAGTTGAATTTCGCTGAGAATCTTTTGAGATATAGAGATGAACATGTAGCTTTCATTTTCAGAGGAGAACATGAGAAGTCAGCTAGAATGACGTATGCAGAGCTGTACGATTCCGTAGCCTCTCTGGCTGAACCTTTACGCGAAGTAGGGGTTACGCCTGGAGACCGCGTGGCGGCTTATATGCCCAACCTTATTGAAACTGCTATTGCTATGCTTGCTGCTACAAGTGTCGGTGCGGTCTGGTCTTCTTGTGGTACTGAGCTTGGTCCTGGAGCGGTAGTGGACCGTCTTGGTCAAATTGAACCTAAAGTCCTGTTCACTGTTGATAGATATCCTTACAAAGGAAGGATTTTTGACGTTTTGCCTCGACTTGAGAAGATTGCTAAAGGAATACCCTCGCTGGAAAAAATTGTTGTAGTTCCTTACATGGAAGAAAAACCAGATGTTAAACGTATTCCGAACTCTGTACTTTGCAGCGATTTCATATCGCATGGAAAACCCAGAGAAATCCAATTTGAACAACTGCCCAGTAATCATCCTGTGTATACGATGTTTTCTTCGGGAACAACAGGTAATCCAAAATGTATGGTTCAAGGAACGTGTGGAATTCTCATTAATCACTTGAAGGAACTGATACTTCACACTGATCTGAAACGTAATGATAGAATCTTTTACATTACAACTCCCAGCTGGATGATGTGGAATTGGTTGATCAGTTCTTTGGCGATAGGAGCCACAATAGTTTTGTACGATGGCAATCCCAATTATCCCGATTGGGGTAACCTGTGGAGATTAGTTCAGGACGAAAAAATAACAATTTTTGGTTGTAGCGCAAGTTACATCAATTACCTCAAAAGTGTAAGGGCTAAACCTGGAAAAATTTACGATTTGTCATCATTACGAGAAATATCGCAAACCGGTTCACCTCTTTCATCTGAAGGGTTTAAGTATGTTTATCGAGAAATTAAAGAAGATTTGCACTTCAACTCTATCGCTGGAGGCACCGACATCAATGGTTGTTTCGCCGCTGGAACTCCCATTCAACCTGTGTATGCTGGCGAATTACAAAGTCCAGCTTTGGCGATGAAAGTGAAAGCCTATGACGAAAATGGAACCCCAGTTGTTGATCGAGAAGCAGAACTCGTCTGTGAAGCTCCGTCTCCTCCTATGCCCCTTTACTTCTGGAACGATCCTGATGGGAAAAAATACAAAAACGCTTATTTCAGCGTTTATCCCAATGTCTGGCGGCACGGCGACTGGATCATAATTCACAGCGACACAGGTGGAATTACTTTCCTCGGCCGATCTGATTTCACATTGAAACCCTCCGGAGTGCGCATAGGTCCAGCTGAAATATACAACATCGCCGAAAAATTTGAAGAAATTGCCGACAGCCTAGCCGCGGGACAGGACTGGAAAGGAGATCAGCGAGTCATCCTCTTTGTTAAACTTGCCCCCGGATTCCAATTAACACAAGATTTGAAAAATAGGCTTAGAAGAGCTTTACGGGAAGAGGCTTCTCCCAGACATGTTCCCTCTTTGATCATTGAGGCACCGGATATTCCTTACACTTTCAACATGAAGAAAGTTGAAAGTGCAGTAGCGAACATACTGAATAACAGGCCGGTCACAAATAGAGATGCGTTGATTAATCCGGAATCGCTGGATTTCTACGAAAAAAGCCTTCCTGAACTCCAGAAAGAATAGCACGCGTAGCGGACACTTGTGTTTTTTCTCCTATCTCGGCAGCATAATCAAGCTAAACCCTGTTCGAATCATGAGAGACAAGCTAACACATGTTTCATTGTTGAAAACTAGAGGATAGATAATTTTTCTGTTTTACGAGATTTCTGTAAAGAACGCTGCAAAATATCAAGTTATCGTTAGTTCTTGCAGGGTTTGAGCTATTTCTTTCTCTGTTAGAGATCTGGCGTAGTTGTAGATTGGACCGCTCGGTTTCTCGTTATAGTATGGACGGTTGCAGTTCGGGCATCCGGAAGTGACGAAAGGCTCGCCAGTTTTGACTATGGTGGCTAAAACTTCTTTGTCTACGCCGAAATCACTAATGCGATCTTTCCCACCGAAACGCATATCCTCAGATCTTGCAGCACCATGGAAAATCAAGTGTCTGGC
>DAOVGI010000035.1 GCA_030672475.1 Candidatus Bathyarchaeota archaeon | reverse complement strand
GTGTAACTCACAAATGTACCAGCATCTTGCCCAGGAATAACAGTCCTGCACGTTCTTTCATTCACAATCTCCATTTCTAAAACCGTCACATTTTTCCAGCCATCAGTTGAAAACTGCACAGTTCCATTCTTCAATTCAGTCAAGTTTGAGACGTAAGCCACAACGGTGTCATCATTTGGATACACTGCCCCAGGAACAATTGAAGGTAATAAACAAGCATCCTCAAGTTCAGTCTTGATCACAAACTCTATGTTTCCCGAACCCGTTTCACCTATGAAAACCAAATGGTAAAGGCTTTTTCCGCAGGCTGGCGAAGTGAAGTTTATGAACATGTCTTGACCATGCAACTCGCAACTCGCATACGCTAAACCCCTATATTCCCCCGTTTCCAAGTTATAACCACCGAACACACCGTCTCTTTCACCGTAAAGCCCAAATTCCCAAGCCAACGGAACACCATTCAAAAAGCTTCCTACACCTTCCAGCGGGCTGCCCATCAGATAAAGCCTAGCCTCATACATGTCCAAACTATCCGGAACCTTGATCAAAACCTCAATGCACCCACTTTCAGTTGCGAACTCGTAAGCCCAACATGTCTCAAGCACATGCACCTCATCCTCTTTTCCTTTAACATAATGCTCATACCAAACGTTACATTCCACAGCCTCAATTATCATGAACGTTGCTTGCTGCGAACCCTCACTTTCCCTAGGATCATTCCTTACAACAAAAGTGTAGTTACCTGAATATTCAGGCACAAAATAAGGTTCATCTAACGTGGTTCCCAAATGCTCAGGAAAACCAGCAGACTCCGTGTGATACCCTTCCATCTCCCCAAAAGGATCATAAACATAAATATCATAGTCCGTCTGAGGCTCCACACCCCAATCTATCCAGTCACCATAACAGTAAACATGATAACTATGATTCGCTCTAAGCGGACAAACGATACACCAGTCTTCACCTATTTGCACTTGAGAATCATTAAAAAACACTGGAAACAAAGGCTTCTCCATGTAAGTCCAATTTCCCAAAACCCCAGAGTTCAAGTAAGTATGAACATACTCTTCATACTCCGGAAGACTCCAAGCCTCACCACCAAAATTCAGACTGAACACTACAAAGACTGAAAGCAAAAGAACCATCAGAGCCACCAGACTCCTTCTTCCACCAGCCAAAGCGTTCTTCAACGATACCACTAAACCCTTTACTTCTTGTTCTCACCACGCATAATTGTTATGAAAGTCGACTCCTTATTCTGAATCCAAAACCGAACCAAAAACCGCAAAATCCAACTCCAAAAACGAAAAAGTTTATTAGAAAGCTATGCAGTTACGTTTCTAACCCTTTAAAGGTCAGAAACCAATTTTTAAAGTTGGAGGAAACTAAAAGTTTGAAAAAACCCGCATCACACAATTCCCTGCAAAGGTATTCAAATGTAAAAATGCGGGGGAAACAATTAGAATTGGATGAAATATCAAAAGATGATATTCATCTTCTGTTAAGAGCATTCTTCAAAGAAAAAGGCCTAGTTCGCCAGCACTTAGACTCCTACAACGAGTTCATAGATCACGGCATACAACAAGTTGTGGGTGAAATAAGTGGAATTTCAATCGACGTTCCTGAATGCCCATACAAAGTGAAGTTGGGACAAGTCTGGATAATAGATCCACACACAAGGATCACCAGCCCATATACAACAGAGGTCGACGGCACAAAACATGAAATCTTACCTATGGAAGCAAGGCTTCGCAGTTTAACATATGCAGCACCAATAGCCCTCGAAATGACCCCTGTAATTGAAGGCAGAGAACAAGACACAGAACTCGTTTACATTGGAAACATTACAGTAATGCTGAAGTCAAAATTGTGCTTCCTATCACAACTCTCAAGAGAAGAATTGATAGCCTGTGGAGAAGACCCAGACGACCCAGGAGGCTACTTCACAATAAACGGTTCAGAACGCGCAATAGTAGCCATGGAAGACTTGGCGCCTAACCGGATAATAGTAGACATAGACAAAAAAGGAGCAAAACCAGTATACCAAGCAAAAATATTCTCTACAACGGTTGGCTTCAGGGCAAGAATAGAGCTTAAGCTCAAGTCAGACGGAGCCATATATGTCTCCATGCCAGGCGTACCTACATTAGTCCCCTTCGTAATCCTGATGCGTGCATTGGGTTCAGAATCAGACAAGGAGATAGCTGAAGCAGTCTCCCTCGAAGAAGAGATTCAAAGAGATTTGGAACCTTCATATGAGAAAGCCATAGGCGTAGATACAATAGAAGACGCAATTCTCTTCATTGGAAACCGCGTTGCCCACGGCCAAGTTGAAGAATACCGTATACAAAAAGCCAAAACAGCACTCGACAGAAACTTTCTACCCCACATAGGCAGAACCAGTGAAAACAGAAGAGACAAAGCGTTGTTCTTAGGCGAAATGGCATGCAGAGCAATCGAACTTAAACTCAGAAGAAGAAAAACAGATGACAAAGATCACTTCAAAAACAAACGGTTAAGACTTGCAGGCCCACTACTTTCAGACCTATTCAGAATAGCCTTCAGAAACCTCTGCAGAGACATAAAATACCAGCTTGAACGCATCGGCGTAAAGGGACCAATAATAACCGTCTCAGCAGCGGTACGCCCTGGAATAATAACGCAGAGACTTAAGCATGCACTTGCAACTGGAAACTGGGGAAGAGGAAGAGTTGGAATAACACAACTCTTGGACAGGACAAATCATATTTCAACATTAAGCCATCTGCGAAGACTACAATCACCACTAAGCAGAAGCCAGCCAAACTTCGAAGCGAGAGATCTACACCCAACCCACTGGGGCCGCCTATGCCCAAACGAAACACCAGAAGGCTCAAACTGTGGACTAGTCAAAAACTTAGCCTTATCAGCATGCATCTCAGTAGGCGTAAACCCTGAGAAAATAAAGCAAACACTCTACAGTATGAGCGTAGTGCCACTGTACGAAGCAAACGAAACCTTGAAGCTCTCAGCAGCAAAAGTCTTCGTCAACGGAAACATAATCGGGTATTGCAATGTCCCAGAAGAGTTAACACAAGAATTCAGGAGAAAACGAAGAAAAGGTGAACTCTCAACAGAAGTCAACATAGTTCACTTCTCAAAAACCCGCGGTGAAAGAGAAGAAATATGCGTCAACTGTGGTGAAGGCAGAGTAAGACGTCCTCTCATAATAGTTGACAACTGTATACCAAAACTGCAAGCGGAACATGTTGACAAGGTTGCGTCAGGAGAGTGGTCTTGGGAAGACCTTGTCAAAAACGGTATAATTGAGTATTTAGATGCTGAGGAAGAGGAGAACGCCTATATTGCCATAAGCCTTGAAGAAGTAACTCCAGAACATACACATCTTGAAATCGCAACGTACATGATCTTCGGAATATGCGCCTCAACGATCCCTTACGCAGAACACAACCAGTCACCACGAAACTCGTATCAGGCTGCAATGGCAAAGCAAGCATTAGGCATCTACGCAGCAAACTTTCAGCAACGCGTAGATTCAAGGTCACACATTTTACACTACCCACAAATACCCTTAGTAGAAACTGCGTTAATGGACATTATTGGCTATAAACTACGTCCGTCAGGACAAAACTGTGTGGTCGCAGTGCTTTCCTTTGAAGGATACAACATGGAAGACGCTCTAGTATTCAACAAAGCCTCCATTGAGAGAGGTATAGCTCGTTCAACCTTCTACAGAATATATGAGGGTGAATGCCGTCAATATTTGGGCGGATTAAGAGATAAATTCTTGATACCTGAACCGGGAATGCGTGGATACAGAGGGGAACAATACTATCGACTGCTTGAGCCAGATGGGATAATAAGTTTAGAGTCAAAAGTTTCAGGTGGAGACGTTCTAGTCGGCAGAACAAGTCCGCCTAGATTCCTTGAAGAATACAAAGAGTTTGAGGTCAGAGGTCCTTCAATGCGCGACACATCTGTGGATATGCGGCCCTCAGAAAAAGGCACAGTTGATTCAGTTTTCATAACTGAATCTGGCGAAGGCAGCAAACTCGTTAAGGTCAGAGTACGCGATCAACGCGTACCAGAGCTTGGGGACAAGTTCGCCTCTCGTCATGGACAGAAAGGCGTTATAGGACTAATCGTTCCACAGGAGGACATGCCCTTCACAGAAGACGGTGTAGTTCCAGATATAATAGTCAATCCTCATGCTATTCCTTCAAGAATGACCATAGGTCATTTCATCGAGTCAATGGCTGGAAAAGTCGCTGCGATGAGAGGAAAACCAGTTGACGGAACACCCTTCTCAAATGAAAAACCCTTAGATATCAGAAAAGCACTGATTGGCTCTGGATTCAGCCATACGGGTAAGGACGTTTTTTATAATGGTGTGACGGGCGAGAAATTTGTCGCAGACTTATTCGTCGGAGTAGTATACTATCAGAAGCTGCATCACATGGTTGCAGATAAGATTCACGCCAGAGCCAGAGGACAAGTGCAAATGTTGACAAGGCAGCCTACGGAAGGCCGAGCGAGAGGAGGAGGTTTAAGATTCGGTGAGATGGAACGTGACTGCTTGATAGGACATGGAGCTGCAATGCTGCTGCAAGACAGGTTGCTGGAAGAATCAGACAAGTACACGTTGTATATTTGTGAAAATTGTGGTTACGTAGCCTACTACAACATGAGGCAAAGAAAATATGTATGTAGAATCTGCGGAGAAAAAGCCAGAATCTCTCCCGTTACAGTCTCGTACGCTTTCAAGCTTCTCATACAGGAGATGATGAGCCTCTGCATAGGACCTAGATTAAAGCTTAAGGAGAAGGCTTAACATGGCTGCAGAAGAGACAGTTCACAAAGTTGTCGATGAAATTAGCTTCGGTTTGCTTTCACCGCAGGACATACGTAAACTCTCAGTCGTCGAAATCCAAACACCAGACACCTACGACGAGGATGGCGCCTCCATAACCTCCGGATTAATGGATGGCAGACTTGGAACCCTTGAACCAAGGCAAAGGTGTAAAACATGCGGCAACACAGCCATCCGGTGTCCAGGCCACTTCGGCCACATCGAACTGGCTGTTCCAATAATACACATGTCATTCACAAAAATCATATACGCGCTTCTCAGGACAACGTGTCGAAACTGTGGACACATTTTGCTTCCAGATGATACGATAGGAGAAGTCCAAGCTAGAATCAAGAGAGCACGTCAACTTTTAGGTGCAGTTCCGAATGATCTGTATAAAAAAATAGAGCTCGCCGCACGAGGAAAGCAGTGTCCCCATTGTGGGGCAATTCAATACAAAATAAAATTCGAAAAACCAACAAGGTACAACGAGGTAATCCCTGAGAGCGGTTCGCAACCGCTGACACCTAGCATGGTTCGGGAAAGACTGGAACGTATACCAGACGAAGACCTTGAACTCCTAGGATTCAACCCGAAAGCTGCACATCCTGAATGGATGGTTCTACAAGTTTTACCAGTTCCACCAGTATATGTGCGTCCGTCAATAACGTTAGAATCGGGGATACGCTCGGAGGACGACCTCACTCACAAACTGGTGGACATAATCCGCATCAACCAGAGACTTAAGGAAAACATGGATGCTGGAGCGCCTACGCTCATAATTCAAGACTTATCAGAGCTTCTCCAGTATCATGCAACAACATACTTCAATAATGAAGCGTCAGGCATACCTCCCGCAAGGCATCGCTCAGGGAGAGCGCTAAAGACGCTATCACAGAGGTTGAAGGGGAAAGAGGGAAGATTCAGAAGCAACCTTTCAGGAAAAAGAGTTGATTTTTCAGCACGTACAGTGATTTCGCCTGATCCGAACCTGGAAATAAATGAGGTTGGAGTTCCACTTGAAGTTGCCATGCGGCTATCTGTGCCTGAAAAGATCACAGAATGGAACATTGAAGAAATGCGTAGACTAGTGATAAATGGACCTGAAAAGTATCCCGGTGTACTATACATTATCAGACCTGATGGTAAACGTATAAGACTTGAATTCGTTGTTGACAGAGAAAAAGTCGCGGAGGCTTTGGAGCCCGGATTCATTGTGGAAAGGCATCTCAAAAACGGTGACATAGCCATCTTTAATCGTCAGCCTTCGCTTCACAGGATGTCAATTATGGCTCACCATGTGCGCGTTCTGCCTTACAAAACGTTCCGTTTGCACCTTTGTGTTTGCCCACCATACAACGCTGACTTTGACGGAGATGAAATGAACCTTCATATACCGCAAGGCCAAGAGGCACAAACGGAAGCTCGCATACTGATGCAGGTTCAAGATCAAATACTGTCGCCAAGATTCGGAGGTCCAATAATAGGAGCGATCAGAGATTTCATAACAGCCTCGTACTTGTTCACAAGAAAATCAAACTATCTAACAAAAACTGAAACCAGCAGATTACTCATGGCAGCGAGATATGATGGAAAGTTGCCGAAACCACAAATAAAAACGCCTCAACCATTATGGAGCGGCAAACAGATTTTTAGCCTGTTTATACCAGAAGACTTCAGTTACGTTTTGAAAGCGAACATCTGTCACGGATGCGACAAATGTAAGAAGGAAGACTGTCCCTACGACGCCTACGTTGTTGTTAAGAACGGTAAACTGATAAGCGGTGTCATAGATAGACGCTCAATAGGCGCTGAACAGTCAGAAAGTCTCCTTCACAGGATAATAAAGGATTACGGGTCAGAAGCTGGACGTGAATTCCTGAACAAGGTAATGCGTATGCTGAAGCTTTTTATAACTATGAGAGGCTTCACGTACTCATATGACGAACTGGTTTTGTCCTCAAATGCTGAAAACAAAATAAAAAAAACCATGGAAAGACTAGAAAAAAGAATAGAAGTATTGATAGACAAATATCGTAAAGGTACCTTACAAAGACTTCCGGGGCAAACGCTTGAAGCTTCATTTGAAATATACGTGATGAACGAACTGGCTGAGGCGAGGGATCAATCTGGAAAAATAGCTGACGAGGACTTTACACTTGAGAATTCAGGCATAGTGATGACTCGAACAGGCGCTAGAGGATCAAACCTGAACATTGGACAGATGAGCGCATGCGTGGGGCAACAAGCAGTACGTGGAAAAAGGATAATGCGGGGATATCGGGATCGCGCCTTACCCCACTTCAAACCTGGCGATCCAAGCCCGAAAGCAAGAGGGTTCGTCTATTCCTCATACCAGACGGGGCTTGACTCAATTGAATTCTTCTTCCATGCTATGGGTGGCAGAGAAGGTCTTGTCGACACCGCCGTCAGAACACAGCAAAGCGGATACATGCAAAGAAGACTGATAAACGCACTGGAGCACCTGCGATTGGAATATGATGGAACAGTTAGAACTTCATGTAGAGACATAATCCAATTCAAATATGGTGAAGACGGTGTTGACCCAGCCAAAAGCGACCATGGAAAAGCGGTGAACGTAACCCGACTAATTGAACAGATAAGAATCGCAATGAGAAAAGGCACACCAGCCTCATCTGAATCTGTTAAAAGACGATTGAAAGAGGTTGAAGATCAGCTTACACCGCTCCTTATAAAGAAACTGAGACAGATTTTGGCGAAAGCGGAACTAACAGAAACAGGTGTGGAAAAAGCAGTAAAATTGACGGTTGAACACTACAAGCGTGCTTTTATGGAGCCAGGTGAAGCAGTGGGCATAATTGCAGCTCAATCAATAGGTGAACCTGGTACACAGATGACTCTCAGAACATTCCATTATGCAGGAGTTCGAGAGCAAAACGTGACTCTGGGATTGCCAAGACTGATAGAAATCGTTGACGCAAGAAGAATACCATCTACACCGATCATGACTGTATACTTGACTAAAAAATGCAGAAAAAGCAAGGAAGCTGCAACAGAAATCGCGCGGAACATAATACATACGAGGATTGAAGACTTATCAGAAGCGATCTATGAAGGCCCCTTAAAAGATGAAATTGTGGTGAAACTTAGCAAAACGATGATGGAAGACAGAAGAGTAACAATAAAAGAATTGAAGAATCTGTTGGAGCTACCGAACTGCACCATAAAGGCAAGGAACTGCACCATAAAGGCAAGAGGTGACCGAGTAAACATAAAACCTGAAAAAGCTGAAAACCTCAAAAAGTTACTTCCCAAAGTTGCCTCCTTCCACATTAAAGGTGTACCCAAAATAAAGCGGGTGTTGGTGACGGAAGAAGGCGGAGAATGGGTTATAAGAACAGACGGGTCAAACCTCCCTAGAGTTCTAGAAGTCTCCACAGTTGAGGCACCACGAACAACAACGAATAACGTTCATGAAATAGCTAAGACTCTGGGAATAGAAGCTGCCAGAAACTCCTTAATAAATGAAGCTAACGGCGTCTTAGAGGAACAAGGTTTAGATGTTGATATCCGTCATATAATGCTCGTTGCGGATACAATGACGTCCACAGGTGAAGTGCAGCAGATAGGGAGACATGGAATAAGCGGTAAGAAATCAAGCGTTCTAGCGAGGGCAGCATTCGAAATAACAGTTCCAAACATTGTCAAGGCATCAGTGACCGGTGAAAGCGACCCATTGGATGGTGTGACCGAAAACGTAATAGTAGGGCAATCCATACCGATAGGCACAGGACTAGTTGAATTGTATATGTCAACATCCAAATTGAGGAGGAAAGACAAGTGATAGACACCGATAAGGCGATTGTAACGGTTGTAAAAACAGGCAAGGTGTCCTTGGGCGCGAACTCCACCATACAGAGCGCAAAGATGGGGAAAGCCAAACTGATAATCTTGGCTGCCAACTGCCCAAAGAACACACGTGAAGACATAGAATATTATTGCCAACTTTCAAATGTTCCACTGACAATCTATAAGGGCTCATCTATAGACTTGGCTGCTGTATGTGGCAAACCATTTGTCATCTCAGCGTTAAGTATAAAAGAACCCGGTGATTCAGAAATCCTTAGTTTGATGGAAAAGACGGAACCAGAAGAGTCTTGAGGAGGAACCGAATGGCAACTGGGATAAAAATTACAAGTAGAGAAATGCGGTACATCTCATTGTTTGAGAGCATAACAGGGGCAAGCGTTAAAGACTGCGTAGTCTATGAGGAACAAAGCCGTGCGATCTTTGTAGTTAGCAAGGGCCATATAGGGATGGCTATTGGAAGGGGTGGAAGAAATATCCATGTCCTAGAAAAAATGACAGGTAAAAAACATGAAATTATCGAATATTCAGAAGAACCTGCTCAATTTATCAAGAACGCCTTGAAACCAGCTATCGTGAAGGAGGTTCGCATAACAGAAAGACCCAACGGGAAAATAATGGCTGTTGTTACAGTTAATCCGGGAGATAAAGGCATTGCCATAGGTAAGAATGGGCGGAATGCTGAACGCCTTCGCTTTTTTGCCAAAAGATACTTTAACATACAAAACGTAAGCATAACCTGAAGGTTCAGAGACTCGAGAAAATGGAAAAGACCAAACTATCGCTGTTTATTCCGTTTCTTCTCTTCGGGTTAATAAGTTCTGTCAATGCGGAAGGAGAACCTTTAGTGGACAAGTTTTTAGGTAGCCCCTTATTTGTTCTTGTGGTTATAATTGTTATAGATGTTGTGGCGTTCGTTTATCATAAGATAGAAAAATAAAGTTTTGTTTATCTAAATTTTTTGTTTGATCATTTATCTTCAGCGCGCGCTTATAGCGATGTCGTAAACATCGATGTCATCGTCGCCGTCAATGTCATAGTTCACATCGTAATCTGGGTCACCGAGCTCAGAGCCGTAAGTCATGCACTGCCTCACAATATAAAAGAAGCGTGTAAACTTGTCAAAGCAGGATTCGACTACGTGTGTGAAATGGAAAACGGTAAAATCTTCAGGAAAAGATGCCAGAAAACAAATGCGAAACATGGAATTTAAATGCGTAACACATAAATTTGATTTTCCTATCTATGAGATTTTGTCGGGCGGTAGCTCAGCTTGGTAGAGCTTCCGAGTCAGCGTAGGCTTGTTGCTTTAGCTGGCGGAGATGCTGTAGACACGTGCCTGTGGTGGGTGTCGCTCAGCTTACCAAGCGTACATGCAGAGACCGGATTGTCGCAGGTTCAAATCCTGCCCGCCCGACTTTTACGTAGATTCAGCGTGTGCACATGAATATTTTGAAAGTTTCATCAAAATTATCTATTCTAATCAAATATTGAACAGGTTTTTGCGGGTTAGTCGATTTTCAATGTTCTGTTGATCTTGTTGAGGATTGTTCTGTTTTTGAGTGTTTGCCTGATTTTCTCTATGTCATTGCTCAGTACCCTGTCTTCTTTGAGCGGCGGCACGGTTTTTCTTATGGTTGAGTAAGCTATTTTGGTTCCTTTGCCGAGTCTTTCTGGACCACGGAACTCTATTGCTTGTGCTGCACAGAGCAATTCTATAGCTATTATGTATTCTATGTTTTCCAGTATTTGTTTGGCTTTTTGGGCTGCTGTTACTCCCATGCTTACAAAGTCTTCAAAGCCTGCTGAGGTTGGAATTGAATCTGCGCATGCTGGATGGGCTAGAACCTTGTTTTCCGAGGCTAGAGCGGCTGCCGTATACTGTACGGTCATCAAGCCGCTGTTCACTCCTCTTTTCGCTTCATGAGATATTAAGAAGGATGGTAAGCCGTTGTTCAGTTTTTCATCGAGGAGTCTGGCTGTTCTCCTTTCGGAAATGTTGCCCACCATCGTTAACGCTATTCCAAGCAAGTCCATTGCGAGGGAGACCGGTTGGCCGTGGAAATTGCCGCCCGAGAGGCATGTCTCAGTCTCTGGAAAAATCAGAGGGTTGTCAGTAGCCGAGTTTATCTCAATTTCTATAACTCTTTTGGCGTACGCGATAGCGTTTCTCGCCGCTCCCAAAACTTGCGGTGAACATCTTAGGCTATAAGGGTCATGAGGACGACGATTTTTCTTCACTGCTTCTCTTCCTGTTTGGACAAGCATGCTTCCGTCTATTAGTCTCCTAATGTTACATGCGGTTACAGCTTGTCCTTGATGTGGTCTAACGTTGTGAATTTTCTCATCGAACGCGTCAAGAATTCCAAGTAAGCCTTCAAGGGTTAACGCGGTGGCGACTTCTGTCATTTTGATTAAGTTTTCAGCATCAAAAATCGTCAAAGCTGCTATTGTCGTCATCAATTGTGTGCCGTTGTTAAGAGCTAAGCCTTCTT
The DNA here is from genome assembly GCA_030672475.1 of Candidatus Bathyarchaeota archaeon. GTDB lineage: Archaea > Thermoproteota > Bathyarchaeia > Bathyarchaeales > Bathycorpusculaceae > SOJA01. The sequence goes on along the minus strand of DAOVGI010000035.1, from coordinate 24,332 downwards.
TGAACTCCAGCCGGACTGGTTCTATTCCAGCCTTTTCCATCGCCTTTTTTCCACTTATCACGTTGCCTTGGTATTCAGCTTTTCCCTTGCCTATAAGAACCAAAATCATGTGCGACAGAGGTGCAAGATCCCCGCTGGCGCCAACGGAACCTTTAGCTGGAATTACAGGATGAACCCTCTTATTCAACATTTCAACAAGCGTTTCCAAAGTTTTCAAACGTATTCCAGAATAGCCCTTGGCCAACGTGTTTACACGTAGAAGCAGTAAAGCTCGAACGTTTTCTCTGCATGTTGGTTTTCCAACACCAGATGAATGGCTTCTGATAAGATTAGACTGTAACTGCCTGATTTCCTGCGGCGAAATTCTGACGTTGCTTAAAGCTCCAAAACCAGTGTTCACACCGTAAATTACGTGGTCTTCTCTGACAAGCTTCTCCAGAATTTCACGGCTTCTCCTAACACGCTTTTTAGCCTCTTCCGGAATTGTAACCTCAACGTTTTCACGTGCAACCCTAACAACATCTTCAATTGTCAAATTCTCTCCGTCAACGTAAACTTTGCACATAGCATCATCTCCACTTCCTAATAGGAAACTTCTGTAATTCTTAATCCTTTAGGATATAAGCACTGGCTTTTCTTGGAAGCCTTCAACTCAAGGTGAACAGTGTAGCTTTATCGAGCTCTTGACCTAACCCTAGGCCCGATCAGCGTCCATAACCAGTCTACGAATTCTCTCAAGTTCTTTGTCTGTATATAAATGTCTCCAGGCCCTGTTATTTGGGTTACCAGTCCTTCTCCGCCCAGTAAAGTCTCTTTTAATCCTCCAAACTTAGTGACTCTGTAGCTGCATGTGTCACTGAAGGCAACTAGGTGGAAGTTGTCGACTATCAATGTTTGTTGAGGCTTTAAAGTGTGCTTGTCTATTGCTCCGAAAGTGTTTATGAACAGGGAACCATTGCCTGTAGCTTTTATCATAAGCAGGCCTTGGCCGAACAATCCCTTGGTGAATCCTTCCCACTTGAGATCTAAATCTATGCCCTCTGTTGACGCGATGTACGCAGCCTTTTGAATTATGTAGCCTTGGTTTGGCTTAACCTCCAACATTTCTATGTCACCTACGGGTGCCGAAACAAACGCCACCTCACCTGGGCCTCTCGAAGCAATATACTCGTTCACCCAAAAAGATTGACGCCCGAAGACCGCAAGACCCAAACTGCCGAGAAGGCTTTTCTCTCTTTTACGCGTGTGAACTTCTATGTTAGGATCCATGTAAGTCATTGCACCAGACTCAGCCGTTATCTTTTCATCGTGCTCCAAATTGACAACGAGCATTGAATAAGACGGTTTATATCTAATTTCATATTTCACTCGAATTCCCCATTGACTGTTGTGCGCGGGTGTGCTTTTAAATTTTGGCAACGGAACATTATTATTCCTGCTTGACAAGAATCTTGAATTGGTGAATTCGAAGTTTGCTTGACTTCGCTCTCCTAGGACTTATCGGCTTAATCATAATCGGCATAATAATCATTCTCGTCATTCGTCTACTCTTCGTCTTGATTCCTGCGGCTATTGTTGCCATAATAGTTTGGCTTCTGACGGATGGAGATCTATGGTGGACTGGAATAGCCTTTCTGGCAATTGCAGCTTTGTCAGTACTGAAAAAGCTGTAATCAATTTGTGATCCGCTTCAGAAATGTTTTAGAATACAGAGTGGGAGGCAATTCAATAATTGTCGCCGAATTTGGAGAAAGTTTTCATAAAGCTTTTATATGTAGTGCTTTCGTGGATATGAATAGACAAAGAGATACTAAGGGTGCTTGAATGGAACCTAGTAAGAAACCGTTGAATGTGCTGGTCAAACAGTTAAATGCCCACATCGGAATCCTACTGAAAAACCGATGCGAATACAGGGGAAAGATGATCCAATGTGACGGACACATGAACATGCTCCTGGAGGGAGCAACAGAGTACAAAAACGGTCAATTGATTACGAATTACGGAAACGTTTTACTGCGTGGAAACAACGTACTTTACATAATGCTAGAGACACCTAAATAGCTAACATGCCACTTGCAGTAACATAAGTTAAATAAGCTTGACCTTGCTGTACACTTACACCTGAAGAACAGCAAAATGTTTTCAAAACAACGTGTTAGAAGCTGCCAGCATCGTTTGTCGCCTACTGTACTATAAGGTCTTCGTCTTCCAGCATCGCAAAGACGCAAAATGCAACTTTTATTAAGTTCCAACTGTCACAGTTTTAGTTTCTCTAACTGATTCCTGTATCATTTCACTTATATCAAGCTCTTGCTCAGCTTTCATTACAAGTTGCAGTCTCGCTTTTGTTGCAGGGCTTCTGGGAACTGCACTGCATCCTTCAGCTGTTCTGGTTGAAATATTAAAAGTGCCGATTTTCTTCGCTAATTCTACTATTTCCAGTTTGTTAAAGCCTAAGAGTGGACGATGCACCGGATACTTAGCTACTGCTTGATTTAGAACTCTCAGATTGTGTAATGTTTGGCTTGCGTGTTGTCCAATGGATTCGCCGGTTACTATGCCTTCAGCTTTCTCCATTTCTGCAAGCCGTTCGGCAATACGGTACATCATACGTTTGCATAAGACACATGTTAACTTTCTTGGGCTTTTCTTGACAAATGTTTCAAGGTTTTTGCCATGGGGCACTAAGAGAACTCTTCTCGGAAAACCAATGGACCATTCAAACAGTCTCTTGGCAATATCTAAGGCTTTGGCAGTTGCAGCTCTGTTCGTGAAGGGCGTGATATCAAAGTATACTGGACTAATGGAGCATCCGCGTTTCATTACAAGCCAGCACGCAACTGCTGAGTCTATTCCTCCGCTTAGCAGGCAGACGACTCTGGGCTGGGAACCTAAGGGAAAACCACCTGTACCCTGCAGGCTTTCTGTGAAGATGTAAGCATGTTCATCTCTCACCTCAACACCTACAGTGACCTGAGGATTCCTTAAATCCACTTTTAAGCCACGTTTCTTTAATCTTGTTAAAATTTGTGTTCCTGCTTCTTTACAAACGTCCATGCTTGAGTAAGGATGTTCCCCAACTCTGTGGCAACGAACTGCAAAACTGCCTCCGTTTTTCAACGTCTCGTCTGCTAATTCGCAAGCTCGCTCCACAATTTCATTCATATCTGAAGTCGTTTCAACGGCTGGGGAAACTGAAGAGACGCCGAAGACTTGCGTCAGCTTTGCAGCGGCTTCATGAGCATGCTTCGCTTTTACATATATTCTGCCACGCTTGTGTACGATTCTGTCAATGGAAATGCTATAGTACTCTAGAACTTTTTTTATATTTCTTAACAATAATCTCTCGTAAGTACGCCTAGTCCATTCGCTCTTGATGCCTATTTCTCCACCGAATCGAAGGACAACAGAGTCAACTTTCACCAGCTTCGACCAACCTACAGCAAATCTCATAGAAGAGAAAAGAACAGATTTAACGGTTACGTTCTAGAATTCGAAACGGACAAGTGGAAAATCATCCACGTCCTTCTTTATTTTGAAATTATGTTTTAAGTACAGTTCTAGTGGACCTGATGGATTGTCTTGCGAGTTTTTTCTTGCGAAGGTTTCAACAGCTCTAATTCCTCTATTTCTCAGTTCATCCAGCAAATTTGTCAGCATGTTTGTTCCTAATTTTTTTCCACGTGCTTTTCTGTTTACAATGTATAAACATGCAAGAAAGACGGCGTCTTCGCTTGGTGGTCCAGATGCATACTCTTCTATCCTGGGAAGAAACTTCGGCGGTGCGTATTGGATAAAGCCTGTTGGAACGCTGTTGAAGTATGCGATAGATGCACAATTTCCAAACTCTCGAACTACTTTGTTGAACCATTCTCGTTTTTCTCGTCCCATCTCCGGCTTCAACATCTTCTGATCAAACGGACCAGTTGTCTGCCAGTAGAGACAATATCTACATGGGTGGGGGATATCTTTGAAATTGCCCTCGTCAACCTTTTCAATGTTAAACAATTGTTTTCCTCTTTTGGATTTCCTGCTTTGATCTGTATTTTGGAAAAAGAAGTATATAAACAGCCAAGAAGTATTTTTTGGATCAGCTCTTCTGTGAATCTCGCCGTCAGCTTGGGTTTAAGATGTAAGTTTCATGCCTCGTCTCTCGTACACGAGTCTTTTTTTCACCAAGTTTTTGACTTCTTCGAGGAATCTTTCGTCTTTCTGCAAATCTAGAAATTGGGTGCGCAATTCTTTGAAACCTTCAGGCATCTCAATTGTAACATTGATGAAAGGCTTTCCTATGGCCATTTCGAACTCTCTTTTTTCCTCTTCGTATGTTCTTTCATGTTTTGGTTTTCTCGATCTAAACCATTTTTTGATTTTTGCCAAGTTCATCATACTCCTATCAATCCAAATCTTAGGATAAGATAAAGACTTGAGAAACCCAATTGAGCCATTGTTGTTATCAGACCAACTTTGGCGAAATCACCGAATTTCACTGTGAGTCCCTCACGTTTGAGAGCGCCCATAGCCATCACACATACAGAGCCACTGAATGGTGTTGTTGCACCGCCCAGATTTGTTCCAAGAATGAGCGCTGTCCAAACAGCAGAAGACTTTAACCCTGAAAAACCATGCATAGCAATCATCGGAGCGAATGTTAAGGCAATTGCAACATTGCTTACCACCATGCTTGCAATCCCACTGAACCATAGAGTTGTGAGAGAAGCATTAAATGAGCTCTGTCCAGCTATTTGAAAAAGCCATGTGGATATGTCAGTTAAAATCTGAGTCTTTTCCAAACCGCCAATAATAAACATGAACCCTGCAATAAAAAAAATGGTTTCCCAATCCAGTTCTCTAAAAATTTCTGCTGGATCCAGCTTAGTAATGAACAACGCTAAGATGGCGCAGCCTATGGCTACGCCTTCGGGTCCGATTCCTATTTTTTCCAGAGTCAGAAAAAGGATTACAAGAAGTAAGAGAATGAATATCGACCTGTGGAAAAGCGTCTTGTTTGTTATGCTTTCTAACGGTTTGTATTCTGGCAGCATCTTTTTCGTTCCAAGCCTAGGCTTGAAAATTACGTAAAGAACAAAGATTGTCAACGCCCATAACATTATTTCACACATTAGTAAGTAGTTGAGGTACTCTGTGAAGCCGATATTCGCTTCCATACCAATTATCATGTTACTCACCGAGCCTATCAGCGTGCTTATTCCACCGAGGTTAATCATTATCGTTGCGGATAGAAAGTATGGCATCGGGTCGTATTTCAGAAGTTTAGCAATCGTCACAGTCGCTGCAGCCATAAGCAGCATTGCCATTGGATCACTGAGAAACATAGAGACAAAGGCCGAAACCACGCAAATGGAAACGAAAAGTTTTGCAGGATCTCCACCGGAAAATTTTACAGCATACAATGCCAGAACTCGGAACACCCCGCTTCTTTTAGCCACTTCAACTACAATCATTGTACCGATCAAGAGGGCAAGAAGTCTCATATCCACGAAGCCTAGAGCTTCTTCATAAGTGAAGATTTCATACTGAATTCCAAACCAAGCGGTGAGTAATGCTCCGCTTAAGGCAGCAATGGAGAGGGGAGCAAGTTCTGTTGCTGAAACTAATATTGTCAAAAGATAAACCAGTATAAAGATTACTGTGGTTCCATCCATTTTATTCACTGCTTTTTGTTCTTTCAGCAGTTTGGACCAAGCGATCTGCCAGTAATTCTGCTTTTTGTTCTATTATTCTGTAAAGGATTCGTCCTATGTCGTAAATCAGTATTATGATTAAGCCGAGAGCTATGTATGTGGTGATTGTTGTTAACAAGTATCCAATCTGTTCGATATAGGTTAAAACTGGAGAAACTGCTGTGACCACCAATATGATGATTATGATATAAATGAGGTCTCTTGCAGCTCTCTTCGGAGATCTTTCTTCTTTTATACCGAGTCTTCTGACAACGATGTCGGTTAGAATATCGCCCAACACCAGAGCATCTGATAAGGCGCGTATCAAGAAGATAGCCATAACCATTGTTGTAACGATCCATATCAGCAAATCCGCATTCGTGTTAAGACCCGGAACCACAATTCCACTAACTGTCGGAGGAACAAAAATATCTATTAGCCAAAAAATAACAGCCATCACCAAATTCATTACGATTCTGGGAAATCTGCGCCGAATCTCATCGCCCTTAGCCTTCACATTGACCACACCCTATTTCCTATGACTAATACAAACTTATGCCAAGATAAATCGTTGAAATGTATTAAAACTATTCGCTCATGGAAAACAGAGGATAAAACGAAACCACACTGTTTACTCGTTTCGAGAACCATATCACACGGTAAGGGACGAATTCAATTCTGCTGTCCTTAAACAGTGTAATAAGGCGACTGCAAAAGCCTTGAAAAGATCATTTTACAACTGCCGACTGGCAAAAAAATAGCGAGAAAGCAAGTTCAGAACGAGTTGCCTCCAAGAATGTCAAACGCAGATCATATTAAAAGGACCGGCAGAAGTTGTGAAGCAAGAAAAGTGTGCGAACAAGCAGAAAACTTGAGTCTCGTCTAAGCGAGCTTCGAGAAAAATTTTAACCTGTAAGACTGTATAGTATGCAATAAATGGATGTGAAAAAATGCGGCTTGTGTTGCGGATAGGGGGTTCTGTCATTGCTTCACCAGTTGATTCAGTCTTGATCAGAAAGTACGTAGACTTGCTTAAGGATTTGAAAGGGAAAGGACATGAAGTAGCTGTTGTTGTTGGAGGCGGTGCCCAAGCAAGAGAGTTCATTGAAGTCGCAAAACACCTGGGACTGGACGGAAGAGCTCAAGATGAGGTTGCTATTTCCGTTTCAAGAATCTTCGCTCAGCTTTTCCTCCTAAAACTCGGGGCGCTAAGCTGCATAGCTGTCCCATCAACAATTGGAGAAGCTGCAAAATGTTTAAACGATGGAAAAATTGCAGTCATGGGAGGCCTGAAGCCAGGCATGACTACAGATACGGTTGCAGCGTTGATAGTTGAAAAAGTAAATGCTGATTTACTCATAAAAGTCACGGATCAACAAGGCATCTACGATAAAGACCCTAAGAAATATGCTGATGCTATAATGCTTGAACGCCTATGTTTTGAAGATTTAACTCATGTTTTTTCTGAAGATAAGCACAAAGCTGGAATACACCAGATTCTCGACCCTGAAGCTGTTAAAATTCTCAAGAAGGGACGGGTCAAAGTTGTCGTTGTGAACGGGTTTGAACCTGAAAACGTTTTATTGGCGGTTAAGGGAGAAAAAGTTGGAACTTTAGTCATGACGTGTCGAGAGCGTCACTATAACAATGCAAATCTGTGTTCGTAAGGTGCCACAATAATTTATGAAGTCGATGTACGGGCTAATAATTTCTGAAAGTCGAGTTCAAGGTTCAACGCAGCTTCGCTCGGAAGGATGAGTAAGCTTGCAGGAAATGTACGTGCATTAGCAAGTCTTAAACAAAGTTTCCGTATATCATACCAAAGGATGTATCATGGTGAACCGATTATATCCTGAACAGCCACTTGTAGGAATAGGAGCAGTAATAGTCTGCAATGGTAGGATTTTGCTGGAAAAAAGAAAAGGTGAACCTGGAAGGGGTAAATGGAGCATTCCAGGCGGCATAGTGGAATTAGGTGAGAGTGCAGAGCAAACCGTGATTAGAGAAGTTAAGGAGGAGACAAACCTTGAAGTCGAAAAGCCTAAGCTTGTAGATGTTGTCAATAGCTTGACTTTGGATGAGCATGGCAAGGTGAAATATCATTTTATAATAGTGGATTATTTTGTGAAGATTAAAGGTGGAGCGCTTGAAGCAGCGGATGATGCTGCGGAATTGAAATGGATCACATTTGGTGAAGTGGAAAACTACGAATTAACCGACAGTTCCAGAGAATTCTTTCACGATAACAGGAAAAAACTGGAAAAATTCAATTCATGTCTTTAAAGAACAGCCTTGTTTCTCCCATGGTTTTTATGTCTAATGCTTTAATCTTGACAACCATCGGGAAATCTTTAACGGCTTTTCCAAGGACGAGACAGTGACGTGGCGGTAAATCTTGAGCAATGGATTTAACTGTTTCAGCATCCGCTCTGGCTGCTCGTGAAACCGCTTCTAAATCGTGTTCATTTGTGAAGTTTAACAGAAATATGTTGTCTGCTTGGCGGTATATGTTTTCACGAATTGTGTTTGGCTGGTTAGTTATGAAGGTTGTGAAAATCCCGAAATGTCGCATTCGCGTTATAATGTCATCCCAATAGGTTTCACGCAGGTAAATGTGGGCTTCTTCAGCGAAGAGAAAAACAGCTTTGAGTTTCCAGTTTGTCAACAATTCAACAAGTTTCCCAAGCACATATTCAACAACTATCTGTCGATCCATAGAGGAAGTGTTTCGCAGGTTTATCACAATGGCGCCACCTTCCTTCTTAGCCCTAAACAGCCGTTCTTCCAGTAGCATAGCTTCTGCAACATTATCAGTGAAAAAGCCAGAGTTAACCAAGGAGTAATAACGTGAGAAAAGAGCGTCTCGGACATGGTTGTTGCAACGCCAGTTGCGTATGACTTCTCCTAGTTCATGTAGAGTAAGATTATCTCGCTCTTTCAAGGATTGCCACATGTGCCTGAACTCGCGAGTGGATGTTCCAGGCAGATGGAGTGCATGAACAAGAATATTTAACAAGACACGCAGGTGTAGCTGTTTCAGAGCAACCTTAAAGTTTTTGGAAGGAGTCAAAACGTGAATCTTGTTGTAGTAGCCATTTCTTTTTCCGTCTGATGTCACGCCTAGGTTTATGTATTCCCCGTTCAAGTCAAAAACGACTACAGTGGCTCCGTACCCTACTAAGTTAAGCATTAAGAGCTTAGACAGATGGGACTTGCCAGTTTCTTTCTTCCCAGTTATTATGTTTAACCTTCCGTCCAAAGACGAAGCATCAATTGTCAGAAGCATTGAATCTTTTGTGCCTCCTAAGATTATTGGTAGTTTCCCATCAACTTTTGCAAGTTTAAGCAGAGTTGGGATTGACATTTTTTTTATTGTTGATTTGGAGCGGGAGGGAAGCCATGAACTGTTCGGGTTCAAAATTTCGTTTTCCATTGTTGCACGGATTTTACATCGGAGAAGCCTTGCATCCTGAATGTACGTGATGTGAGGAGCAATTTCCAGAGGATCAAAATCTTCTCCTTTAACCTGTTCTCCGCCGTCCGGAAGACTGCGGAGTAATTCTTCAAAGATGCCAGGTATGTTTGCGAATTGAACGTCGATCACCTGTACGATTAAAGCTTTTCTCACATAATTGTCTTGAATTAGCAGATAGTCTCCTTTCTCCACAGTTTCATCTGGAAAACTTAGAATCTGGATGATATTGCCTTCTTTCTTGTAAAGTTTCATGAAGCGTTTTCACCTTTGCCAAAGGGTCCAAACAGAAGTTTGTGCATGTCTGGTCTGTTGATGATCTTTAGATCGAATTTGTGTACAATGAAACGTTGCATGGCAATAACTTCGTTTGCTGTAAAGGTGCAGAAGATGTGAGCTAAACGAAGAGTCTCAGGGTAACTCTGTGAAAATAAGTCGTTTCCCAAGAGTTTCTCCACAGCTTCAATTTGGCAGGTGATAGGAACTTCTTTGTCGATGTCAAGTCTGAAGGAATAGTTTCCTTTGGTAAACCTGGCTACATAAACATCACCTAACAATAAAATTGGAGGTTTAGGTTTTAAGCCGGCTATCTGAAGAAGGTAGGGCGGTTTATGTCCTAAGAGTACATCCGTTATGAGGTATCCATTGGACCTCAGGTTAGTCATCTTTGAAAAAGCCAAGACTATGTTCCCTCTTTTTCTCGCTTCATCCAAGATTTTTTTCATCTGTTGCGTTGAAGTGTCAGCAACTCCTGAAGTCAAGGAACCGTCAAAAAGAATTAGACCGTCAGTTACCGTTTTCGAGAGCATAGTATGCTGCCATCTTTCGAGGAAACTTGCTATCCGTGTTGGCATCTGCAAAAGGCTAGGTGAACTATTGTTGTTATGCTCGTATGGAGAAACGGAAAATCCTCCTCGCAATGCGTTGTAAACGTCTCTTTTGTTTTCGTCTGTTACGTGAAAAATGAAAGGTCCGAACCGTAAATACCTGTACTGTCTTCTCTGCTTCCAAACGCATGCTCCTCGAACTGTTATTAGCATTCCTTTGGGTGTTTCACCGATTTTCATGCTGGAAGTGTCGACAGCTGCAACTACTGTATGTTCCGTTTTACGTTTCAAAGTTATGGGTTGCGATCCGATTTGCACAGTCTGCATATGTTGTACGAAGTTATTGTTTTGTTGAATAAATTGTTGATTTAGTTGAATTGGCTGGTTTTGCACTTGTTTGAACGAGTGTATACTCAGCTCTAAAAGGCGTTGGGGTAATGATGTGTCTATGGTAGGTTGTGGAAAATTATATTTTGGTGTAGCTGTAATAGTTAATTGTTCAATCACCAGGATTCACCAATAATCAACTGTTTAAGAAGGAAATATTTAAATGTTGTGCATGTACAAGATGCACAATTCAATAAACAATAGGTGAAAGATTGACAGAAAAAGAAGCAAAACCACCAATACGCGTGAAGATGAAAATAGGAGAAATAGAATTCGAAATAGAATGCCAAGAGGAGCAACTACAGTCAACGGTTGAAAAAATCCTCTCAACGGTAACGGAAAAACTGAAAGGAACATTGCTGATAACTGAAAGAACTGCGCCGCCACTAAGAGCTGAAACTTGCAAAGGCTTAATCCAAAAGCTTTGGGAAGATGAATGGTTTGCAACTCAGAGAAACCTAGGTCAAGTGCATAGCGAAATGGCAAGGCGGGGGTTCCATTATGATCGTACGGCTGTAGCCCATGCGTTGATCGATTTGGTCAAAGATGGAATATTGGCAAGAGAGGGAAAACCGCGGAGGTATCAATACGCTCAGAAAAGACCGCCATAAAACCGGAGAATTTACACGTTTCGACCGTTGCCACTTGCTTTCGAGGATAACAGCTTGATCAGATATCCATCTTCGCCTTAATCCTTGGAAAAACCTCTCTTTGTGTCTGAATAATGCCGAAAGTTGTAATCTTGTATTTCCCATCCGCTGTTTTGGTTACCATGTCTCTCTTGACAAGCTCACCTAGGCGAGTGCTCGTGATTTTTGAGCTTTTTCCCAATCTGGCCTGCAGTTCTTCTTTTGATGCAGTATCGCTTTCCATTACGCCTAATCTGTGGCCTATGTAGTTGGCTAGAAGTTGTAATGTCAAGTTTTCGTTGTCTGTCAGTTTATTGCTTGAAATCAGCAGATGTGAGCTTTCCTCTGTAAAGGCGATTATGTTTGTACAGTCTTTGATGAGGTTCTGCAAATCCACTGTCAATATTATTCTGCTTGAAATTTTGAAGGTTGGAATGAACTCGCTGAAAAACTTGTTTATGCTTATCCAAACGTCATTGACACGACCGGAAAACGTTTTTTCAACATTTTTATATGTAACTTGAATTGTGATATCATTCTCTCCAGAGGTCAATTCACTTCACTTTACCTCTGATCTTAGCTAAAACATCGTCTTCAATCCATCTTTCACCTTGCACTGTGAGCTTGAACTCAGGCCTGTTCGGATCTGGCTTGAAAACCTGTCCTCTTTTTGTCATCTCGTTCAGTCTCGCTGGAACCATGCTTTTTATTCCACTAGATTCAAGAAGTTTTTTTATCTGGGCTGACGTGTTTTTCTTTCCTTCAGAAGCGTACAGGGTTAAGCCTACAGCTTCATAGTGTGTGAGTTTTTCACTGGTCACCAAGACAGGGCCTTCAGTGGTCACTTCAACAACGTCTTTCAGCTGGATTGCTATAGTTGGGGTAAACTTTGTTGAGATGATGTCTGAGGTTTTTTCCATGAAATCTTCAGGAAAGTTCTTAAGTGTTTTGAGGATTTCCTGTGGGTTTTCGCCTTCAATAATTATTTCGCCGAAGGGTGTCTTTATTTTCGCTTTCACTTTTCCCATTTAGGCTTTCACCTTTTAAGATAAAATCTCTTCTTCGGCTAGAATGTAAACGTAGCCAGCATCTGTCTTCCAACGTCTGACTTTTCCTTTCTTGACGAGACTTGTTAGAACTCCTGCGAGAGTGCGTCCTGGATAACGTAACCCATTAGCTTTCAACGCTTCCTTTAATTCCTTTACGGTGTGAGGACGCCACTTCCCCCAGTCGGTGGCTACAACACTTAAGAGCGCTTCGCTGCAATTTTTTGTGTGTGGAATTTTAGGATATTTCTCTACCGCGATTTCTTTTTTTGCAGGTGCTGTTTTTACTGTGAGTGTTGCTGTTGTTTTTGGTTTGGAACCTTCAAATGCTTTGTAGACGTCAACCATTAGGCTTGGTAGTTGTTTGATTGTCTTCACAACTTCTTCATGTTCTCCGTTTAATTCGACTTCATAGTCACCCATTTTTATGCGAAAGGCGAAACTTTTCTTTTGTTTTGTTTTGGCACTTCTTTTTGGCAAGGTTATCCCGAACTATTAGAAGCTTTAACCCTTTTTAGAACTTACGCATTTTGATATATATCGTGTTCGGAACATTTATATTAAATGTCAAGATACAATATTTGGTCACAGGGCTCGAGCAGAGGAATACACTTGGCCAGAAAAGCAATTTGCGTATGGGTCTTCAGCACTCTAACTTTCATTGCACTCATACACTTAATCGACGCAACCGGCGCTGCAATTTTTAACACCGATATCAAGCTCTTTCAACTATATCCGTTCAAAAGTGAGGAACTGCAGAATGTATTGCCAATCACTTATTTTTGGGTAAGCGCCGTCTCAACTGTTCTTCTATGGGGAATCACATGTGCAATAGCCTTTGAAAACCCAGTTGAAACTTTCCTGAACAAGATACTCTCAGGCGCCAAAAAGCAAAGCGCTGTTGAAGCTCAAATGCTGGACGAAAAAAGCGAGTTACTGGACTCTATGAACGAAACGGTGGGAATGAATAACATGCTCTTGGCGCAAGTCAAGGACTTAATGTACAACGTGAGGACAGAAGTTAAAGAAATACAACCACTAAAAGAAAGCGTTGACAAAATGAAAACAGAGTTAAACCGCTTAAAAAGGGAAATCAAAAACGTCGAGAAAAACCTAAAACGTTCGGATAAGTGCCCTACTTGCGGAAAATCAATACTACCCGAATTCAAAGTTTGTCCTTATTGTGGCGAAAACCTAAAACTCTTACCAGAAACAATCATCGCATTGAAAGATTACAAGTGACCATTGCTCAAAGGAATTCTGTTCACTTTGTCATAATTAATACTGCATAACCGCCATTTAGTGTTCAGTAACCTTGTTTAGACGAGAAGGTCTATTCAAGCCTTTTTATTATGTGGTATCCATATTTCGTCTTTACAGCAGGTGAAATCTGTCCTTTTTGAAGGGTAAAAGCAGCTTTCTCGAATTCATTCACCATTTTTCCTCTACCGAAGGTTCCGAGATCTCCACCGCGTTTCCCTGAGGGACAGAGCGAAGCTTCTGTGGCAATGTTTGCGAACTTCTCCCCTCTTTCCAACCGTTCTAGAATTGCGTTTGCTTCTTTTTCAGTTTTCACGAGGATATGGGCACAATGAACTTTGTTTGGCATAGAGAGTGATTGTGTCAATTCGTTAATAATAGTTATCTCATTTGTGTGTGCAGAGGATAAAGGATGCCATCTGTGGTTCTCACAACGTACTAGCTTATCTGAAAATTTCTTCTCATTGCTTGGTAAACCTTTTTATATGAGCAATGTTGCTTAATGCAGTTGTCACACTAACTCATGCTTAATCAAAGAAGCTTTTGAAGGCTTTTTAAAACCGCATGCGAAATCTTTGTGACTGGATAAATGAAATGTATGCAATACTTCAAAGATTTGCCGTTGAGTCCTGAAGTTATGAAAGGCATTGAAGCGCTTGGATTCAGTGGTCTCTTCCCAATTCAGGCTGAAGCGATAACACCATTGCTGGAAGGTAAAGATGTTATCGGACAGGCACAAACCGGAACGGGTAAAACTGCAGCTTTCGGAATTCCGATGTTGGAATGCTTGAACCCGAAAATCAATAGTGTTCAGGGTTTAATTTTGGAGCCGACACGTGAACTCGCTGTACAGGTTGCAGAGCATATAAGTCGACTTGGCAAATATGCAGGCTTTAAGATATTACCGATTTATGGTGGAGAACCTATTCGCAAGCAAATATGCGCATTGGAGAGTGGCGTTCACATAGTTGTTGGCACGCCAGGTCGCTTGATAGATCATCTGAAACGAGAAACACTGAATCTGGCATCAGTGAGGATCGTTGTTCTCGACGAGGCTGATAGAATGCTTGACATGGGATTCATAGAGGACATGGAATACATAATATCAAACGTGCCAGCAGATAGGCAGACAAGCCTCTTCTCCGCGACAATAGATCAGTCAGTAATGAATGTGTGCAACAGATTCATGAAGAACCCTGAAAAAATACTTGTCAGCAAAGACGAAATCGCCCTTACACAGATAAACCAGTATTACATGGTAGTAAATCCTAAAAACAAGTTCGAAGCTCTATGCAATATACTGGACGAAAACCATATAGAACGAGCCATAATATTCTGCAGAACACGCACATACACAGACTTGCTGGCCCACAAGTTAAGGCGTCGGAGATATGACGCAAGACCTATGCATGGCGGCTTCACTCAGCCACAAAGAGATTTCGTTATCAACTCTTTCAGAAAAAAAAGGCTCAAGTTGCTTGTCGCAACAGATGTCGCTGCAAGGGGCCTAGACATTCAAGGAATAACACACATAATAAACTATGACATTCCATTAGACGCTCTGATCTACTTTCATAGAATCGGACGAACGGCAAGAATGGGACGCGATGGAACAGCGATAACACTTGTAGGTTACGGAGAAATGACTGAATTAAACCGGATTAAAGCTTTGACGAATACTACAATAGAGGAATTAGAGTCCACAATGTCTTATGTTGTCTAATTGCATTTATAAGGAAGCTTGCATATTATGGGGCAGTAGCGTTCTGTTGTCAAAGGACGAAAAGAATACAGTAACGTTACATGCTACAATCAAGAAAAAAAGGAGTGATGGAAAATGGCTGATAAAACTGGAATCGTTTTCATTGGAAGCAAACCACCGATGAGCTATGTTCTAGCGATCATAACAAGTCTGTCAGGTTCCGACGCTAAAGAGATAACGTTGAAAGCACGAGGACGAGCGATCTCAACAGCAGTTGACACCGCTGAAATAACTAGAAGACGCTTCATCAAGGATCTAAAGATAAGCAAGATCGCGATAGGAACAGAGGAGATGCCGGCGAGAGAGGGTGAAAACAGAGCAAGAATGGTTTCAACAATGGAAATAACGCTTACAAAAGAGTGATAAAAACATAGTTGGACAAAGTGAAACTCGGCAAACACCTCACTTTTCTCTAAATATAGAACGTTAAGTTGATTTATAGAACCTTTTTATGTGTTAATTCTGAGAATGAAAGATCGACAATCCACATGTGGAAATCTTTCAATCGAGTAGTACTGAAAGGCGCGTGTGGGCGTTTTTGCGACGAAGTACAACGTCTTGGAAAGCACAGCCTTTTTGGCAGCCGCGCGTTAGATAGTTTTCATGAGTTTTTAGCATTTCTTCAGTAAAAGTTTACTAAAAGAGATGAAAGCTTTGCGCGTTTCAGGTCCACATGAAATGCGGATATATCTCCACTACTCGTCTATTTTATAATGTTAGTCTGTTTAAGAGGGATTGTCAGTGTTCTTTACTGGCTGTGAGTTGATGATGATGCATTACTATGTTTACATACTTCTTTGTAGAGACGGTAGCTATTACACTGGATATACAAAAAACGTGAAACGTCGAGTTGACCTGCATGAAAGGGGTCAAGGCGGCAGATATACGAGGTCGCATAGACCTGAAAAGATAGTATATGTGGAGAAATTTGACAGTCGTATCGAAGCCATGAAGAGAGAGCGGGAAATCAAAACACTCAGTCACGGCAAGAAACAGCAACTGGTAAACTTGTATGATAAATCGTGTGCGCGAAGCATAGGACGGTCTTCAGACAGTCAGTAAATTGCCAAACTGCGCGTGCCTTGTATAGACTCAATGTTCTATGGGCAGAATACACATTGTCCTTTTCTTTTCTGCTCTGCAATCCACACTTCGATTCCGATTTCTTTCATCTTTTTCGCGTTTTCGATGGTTTCTTGGTGGTGGGAAGTGCCGTCTGAACTGAAGTCGTTCACTTTTGTGCATGGGAAGTCTTTGCATTGAAAACAATGTTGAAGTCTCGCCTTCATTGCACAAAGCATCATTTCGCAATCAGGACTCCAATGACGGTTAAGTGGACCCGTACATCCTTCACATCTTACCTGCTCTGGTTTGACGTTCTCGTTGCGTTCTTTTCTAAACCAGTTGATTATTTCATTTAGCAACTTTTCATTTCCGTGACCAGCCTGATATATATCACATTTTGCACAGTTGAGACCGCAGACTGAAATCATCCATTTTGCTGAGTTTCCAGTTTTCATGTTTTCACCGCGCGTCTATTCTGTGCTTGTTTGTTTATGCTGATTCAAACATGATATTAAAGTTACAGCATTATGAGATCATGATTGCACTCTTTTATTCTGCAACTTTTAGTTTTTCTTTCAGAATTTTGCTGACTAGCGCAGCGTTTACTCTGCCTCGCAGTTTGTTCATGACAATGCTCATCAGAATTCCGAAACTGTCTTCATGATGTTCTTGAATCAGTTTTCTGTTTTCTTCGATCACCTTTCCAATAAGTGCTCTAAGCTCAATTTCAGACATGATTTTCAAACCAAGATTTTCAATTGCTTCTTGAACACCTTTGTTCTCATTCTTTGATAACCAATCAATTATGTCCGGTAGAGCCTCTTTCACCAATTCTCCAGCACCTATCTTGCCGAAGACTTTTCGAAATTGATATTCTGAAATCTTATCAATTTCAACCCTGTCACGTTTCAAAGCCTTTAGAGTTTCTGTTAAGAACGCTGCAACGGTTGTTGATGAAACTTTGCTCTCTTTCACGATAGTTTCGAATAATAGACTGTATTTGGAATCCAAAACTTGTCCAGCCAATTTTTTATTCAGCTTGTACTCTTTCATCAAACGTTCAAGTTTTTGTTTAGGCAGCTCTGGCAATTTTGAACTGATTCTTTCCACGTCATCTTCTGTTATCTGTATCGGCGGAATGTCTGTTTCAGGATACATCCTTGCTGCTCCAGGTCTAGGCCTCATGTAACGGGTTGTGCCATCCGGTTTCGGGGCGCGTGTTTCATCTGGTACGCCTTTTATGGCTTCTCGGGCTCTTTCTACAACGGCTTCTAATGCGTCTTCAGCGTTTTCCGAGTTGTCTGCGACAAACACGACAGCATCTTGATCTTCGGCTTCAACAGCCTCTCCAAGCTTCTCCACTTCATCTGCTGTTATTCCATATGCTGGCAGTTCATCTGTGTGAAATATTCCTCCAACTCTTCCCCAGAAACGGGCTCTGTCAGCCATCTCTGTTCCAAGACGGAAACCAGGCATCAATTCCTGTTTAATGATATCCCTGAATTTTGGGAGTTTCAGGGCTAGGATCTGCTGATTCTTCTCTAAGGCTTTGCATAGAACTCTGCATTTTGTCTGCTTGAAAACGTCTGTCACGTTAAAAAATTCTTTCTCAATGATGTCTTCCCCCATCCCTCTCGCTCTGAGTTCTTCGCTTATCTTTACAAGTCCTAATTGACGTTGGACTTCATACTTGACAACAAGTGGAAGCAGTTCAAGTTCCTGTACTCCTTTAATCTCTACTAGGCCACCGTCTGTAATTGATATGTTAAGGTCTTGGCGGATTGTGCCTAAGCCTCTTTTGGCTTTTCCAGTAGCTCTCAAGACCCCTCCTATTGCCAGTGCGACTTCTTTTGCTTCTGTAGGTGATTTTATTACAGGTGCCGTTGCCACTTCTATCAACGGTATGCCAAGACGATCTATACGATAATGTATTATGTTGCCTTCTTCTTCACCCGTTTTTCTTGCAGCATCCTCTTCCAAGCTTACATGTAAAATTGGTACAGTTTTCTGTCCGACTTTTACTTCTCCATGTAGAGCTATTACACATGTTCTTTGAAAGCCCGTTGTGTTCGAGCCGTCTATAACTGCTTTGCGCATCACATGGATTTCGTCAACAGGTTCAGCGTTCATAAGCAATGCTGCAGTTAAGGTGATTTCAACAGCTTGCCTGTTCAATGGATGTGGCGGTTCTTCATCCATTTCAACAAGACATGAAGTTGCTCTCTCTGCCTCGTACAGAATTCTTAATCCCTTCTGGAATTCGAAGTATGCCGCTGGATCTATTTGGCCCAACTCACTTTGTGTCGGCCGAAGTCTACGCAGGAACGTTATTTCTGGCTCTTCTTTGAAGAGCTTCGGTTCACAATTGCAGAACAATTTTGTGGAAGTGTCCAATTGTTGATGGATTTCCAAACCCACTTTCAACCCGATCTTCTCATAGTCTATTTCCAAGCTCTTCACCTTACTGATCGCTTATTTCTCTGCAAGAGTTCGTGACGAAATCTCCCCTGCAACGTTCGTTTTCAACAGTGTTTTGGCTTCTTCCACGTCTCGAGTTTGTCCGAAAATCCACATGAGCTTGACAGTGGCTGTTTCCGGAAGCATATCTTCCAACGCGATTACGCCTAAAGCCAGTAAATCGCGACCTTGACCATAAACATTCATGCCTACTCGACCCCAAATGCATTGGGAAGTCATGCCAACTACGACATTATGCTCCACAGCGTTTCGTATTGCTTCGTAGAAGAAACTGCCGACATGACCGAGGCCTGTTCCTTCAAGAATTATACCTCTGTATTCTTTCTTCACGTACCAGTCAACTATTGCAGGGTTCATGCCGGGATAGAACTTTACTAGTGCAACTTTTTCGTTGAATTCTGGTTTCAAATCGAGCTTTCTTGTTAAGTCGCGTTTTCGATATTTTTCCGTAAGCATGATTATTCTTTGTTCTTGCACTCTTGCCAGTGAACTTGCATTCACAGATTTAAAGGCGTCCCTTCGGCTTGTATGACATTTTCGAACTTTTGCTCCTCTGTGAAGGATTATAGACGAGTCTGATGTGGATTCATGCATCGCCACCGACACTTCTGCGAAGGGCACCTTCGCCGCCGCTACCACAGCACCTATGAGATTTGTTGCTGCATCTGAGCTTGGTCTATCTGCTGAACGTTGCGAACCTACGAGTATTACTGGAACTGGAAGACTCTGCAGTGAGAAGGTTAGGGCTGCTGCTGTATACCCCATGGTGTCTGTTCCATGGGCTATTACAACGCCATCCACGCCTTTTAATATATGATTTGAAACAGCCTTCGCCATTTCCGTCCAGTGCTTAGGGGTTATGTTCTCGCTTAGAAGACTGAAGAGTATTTGCGCGTCCAATTGTGCAATTTTTGTCAGTTCTGGAACAACGCTGTACAGATCGCTTGCTGTCAAGGCAGGTCGTACGGCTCCTGTTCTGTAATCCACGCGACTGGCGATTGTTCCTCCAGTGCTTATTATCGCGATTTTTGGGAGCTTGGGGTTTTGTTTTAAGGATGGAGGCTGTGTGAAGGTTGGTTTTGTTCCTTTTCCTGTTCTCTCTATCTTTGTGTTCGGTGTTATCCGTATGCCGATGTTGTAGCCACTCTTCAGCTTTATGATCACGTGTTTTTTGTCTCCGTATTCTGAACGCGGAATCAAAATACCTTCATGGATTTCGCTGTTTCTTGTTATTCGGATTAAGTCTCCTATTTCAACTTCAGCCTTTCTGATGGCTGCTAAGGCTTCACCTTTGTAGCCGGAAAGCCTTTCTTTTTCGTTCATATCTAATCCTCCAGAATTTTCGACATGTATAGTCCATCATGCTTGTAGCCAAATCGCATATAGTATTCTTTTGTTCCTAGGGCGCTTATAACTAAGACTTTTTTCATGTTATAGTCCTCCTTGGACGTGCGTTCTGCTTCATTCAGGAGGATGCTGCCATAGCCTTTATGCTGCCACGCTTCGACCAAGTGTTTACCAACTGGAACAAGAGATCCGTAAATGTGAAGTTCACGAACGATAGAACATGGTGTGGCTTTCACTTCTTGTCTGTGAGCTTTTTCTGAAGGAATTCTCAGCCTCAAACAGCCTATTAGAAGGTCGTTTTCCGCATCTTCTGCCGAGATGAAGATTTCCTCTCCTTCAGACGCGTGATATTTCGCAGTCAAGATTTCAATTTTTTCCGGGTCAGGTTTAATTTTGTCTTTCAGCATTCTGTGGCCCACTTCTCTGCATCGTATGCATCTGCACTTTATGTTTTGTTCTTTTAGTTTCTGCTGCACTAGTTGGCGTAGATTGCTTTTTTTCACACCTGCAACAATTAATGGTGCAGGAATGTCCCGTTGAATACGCATTATGCGTATCCAACTTGGAATAATCTTTTTGATTTCTACTATTAGGTTGGCTGCTGTCTCGTTTGCGTAGGGATGATATTTTCCTTCGAGATACCATTTGTAGGTTTTTGTCCCTTTCAGGACTAGACATGGGTAAATCTTGATCATGTCAGGTTTGAAATCGGGGTTTGTGAAGATTTCTTTGAAGGCTGCTAAGTCTTTTTTTGGGTTTGAATTCGGTAGTCCTGGCATAAGGTGATATACTATTTTTAGTCCGGCGTCTTTCATTATGCGTGTGGCTTCAACAACGTCTACAACTGTGTGTGTTCTGCCGACTAAACGGTAAATTTTATCGTTTGGGTTTTGAACCCCTAACTCAACGCGTGTTACACCCATGTTGAGCATGCTGTCGACATGCACTTCTTTGGCCCAGTCTGGTCGAGTTTCAACGGTTATGCCTACGTTGCGCATTCTGCTTGTTTCAGCATTCTTCTTGGCTTCTGTGAGGTTAGAAGAGTTTTTGTCAGTTATGGCGTCCAAACAGCGTTGGATAAATGATGTTTGATAATTCAGCGGCGTGGCTGGAAAAGTTCCGCCCATGATTATTAGCTCTATTTTGTCAACTTCATGTCCTATTGCTTGCAGCTGCTCAATGCGATTCTTAATCTGCGAATAAGGGTTGAACTCGTTCTGTAATCCGCGCATTGCGGCTGGCTCAAAACCCGTGTAGCTTTGAGGGACACCGATTGGTGGCCCTCCTGGACAGTAGGCGCATGGTTCAGACTGCGGACAGGGATAAGGTTTTGTCATTACAGCTATCACTGTGATGCCTGAGATTGTGCGTGTGGTTTTTCTCCTTAAAAATGGCAGAAGCTTGCGTTTTTCTTGAGGCTTAAGCATGCGTATTATTTCCGAGTTTGAAGGGACATTTCCGAGTTGATATTTTGCAGCAATCTGCATCTTGAGACGGTTGACATGGTTGTGGCTGGGAGAGGGGATGTTCATTAGAGTTTCAATGATTTCTCTCAGAGCAATGTTCGTGTTCAAACCGGCGGCAACCATAGTGAATTAACGTAGATACGCACAAATAAACTCCGCTGAAATGAAAGCTGAAATTTCGGAAAGTATTTATCTTCAAATTGTCGTATGCTACTGAACCTTTGAACCTTGGTGAGTAACGTATGATTGAGTTTTCAAGAGTTAGTCGGTATATACAGCGCATGCGTATGCTTAGCCGTAATGCTAAGCTTTACATAGGAGCAACAGTTCTGCAAGGTTTAAGTTTTGGAATTTGGGGAGTTATATTTAACCTGTACCTTAACCTCAGCGAGGTGGGGTTTCGACCAGATTTTATAGGCAGCATGTTTACAGTCGGTGCTATAGCCACTGGTCTTGTGGCTTTGCCAGCGGGGTTAATCTGCACGCGTATAGGTCTTAAAAGAGCATTGCTTGTGGGTTTGACGGCGAACTTCGTTAGCCTTGTCCAAATAGTCGTTTTGCAACCGTTCATCCTTTTGTTTGCCAGTCTTGTTGCTGGTTTAATAGGCACTCTAGGATGGGTAGCCTCGGCACCGTTTATGATGGAAAACAGTGGACAGGAGGAACGTACTTATTTGTTCAGTATTAACTGGGCTTCAATGACGATTATGGCTGTTGTCGGCAGCTACGTCGGCGGTGTTATGCCCGATCTGTTTAACGCTCTTTTAGGTTTGTCCACTGGTCTAAACGGGTCAGCTGTTGGATATCGCATATCCTTAGCAGTTTCGGTTGCCCTCGCCCTAGCCGCAGCGGTTCCGATACTGTTGATAAGAGAGAGAAAGATGTTGCAGAGACAAAAAATGGTTGACCTCTTAAGCTTTCGAAACATCAAAAGTCGTCGGACAATAGCTAAGTTCATGATACCTACAGCCATCATAGGCTTCGGCGCAGGGTTTATAGTGCCGCTCTTCAACATATTCTTTCAGCTGAGATTCTTAGCTACAACGGAACAGATAGGAACCATTTTTGCGTTAGGCAACATTACACTGGGCCTAGGAATCCTTGGTGCACCAGTTTTATCAAGCAGACTTGGCAAGGTTAGAAGCATTGTGACCTGTCAATATCTTTCTATGCCTTTCATTATGCTGATGACGCTTTCACCGAATTTAGCTTTAGCTTCAACAGCCTACACAGCCCGTGGCGCCTTAATGAACATGGCAGGACCCATAAGCTCCACGTTGCAAATGGAGTTAGTCTCAGAAAAAGAACGTGCCACAACAAATGGTTTGATGGTCATGGCGGATAACATTCCACGCGCTGTAACTGCTTCGATTTCTGGTAAAATGATGACAGGAAGCAACTTTTACACACCCTTCCTCTTTACAACGCTCGCGTATTTCATAGCGAGTTCGCTGTACTTCATATTCTTTAGAAAAATTAAAGATATCCTTATATAATTCTGTACCGGAAGCAGTTAGTTTCCGTTCTTCAGGAAACAGTCCATGTTCTTTCTGCGCGCGCGCTGTGATGATCTAGCCGCTAAACAGCATCAACCCTGATTATTTCAGGTATCTTCTTCTTGAGATGTCGCTCTACTCCCATTTTGAGGGTCATAGTTGACATAGAGCATCCAGCGCATGCTCCCTTCATCCTGACTTTGACTACTCCGTAGTCCACTCCCAAGAGCTCGATGTCTCCTCCATCAGCCTGTAAACTGGGTCTCAATTCTGCAAGGGCTTTCTCCACTCTGTCTCTGACTGGTTCTCCCATAATGTCCGCCAACCCGTCAATGCTACTGGGCTATTGGCAACAGCTTTTCTTCTGATGCTCTTTCTTGTGTGCTTCCCACTCTTCTTCTGTTTCGAAGGTCTTACCGCAACACACATGCTTTTCTTTCTTTGATTCGCACATGTTAAATGACTCCAATCTCTTCCTGTAATAGAGAAACTGCGATATAAACCTATAGCCAATAATCAGAATCAAATATGGGCTTATAGTCTATTGTCTGGTGCAGAAGCAGGTTATAGTCAATGCACACTAGTCACCAACCGACAAGTCGACAAACCCATCTCAAAGTATGCTGAAAACGATAGAGGAGGGGGCCCTGTCTCTGCACGTGTCCGTTCATGTTGATGAGTTGGAACGAGAGAAACGTTGGGGCCTTTGTGTCTGGATCAGGCGCACGAGATAAGAAATTAAGCGCGCGGGCGCGATTTTCTGAAGAATCTCAAGAAATGTAAAGAAATCGCTATTATTGAGCGTTTTAACCAAGATTTATATGGAGCATTAATTCTTAAAAACCCTCTATAGACCGCTAAAATACCCTATGCGCGCATAATCTCGCGCGGGCAAGGAGACATTGACGAATGATTCTCAGAAACCAATTTGGTCGCACTGGACATGCGAGTACTCGAATAATATTTGGCGCGTATGCCTTGAGCAAGGCAACACAAGCGGAGGCCGATCGCATACTCTATATGCTATTAGAGTATGGCGTAAATCATATTGACACAGCGCCCATGTATGGAAATGCCGAGAAGTGCATCGGATCGTGGATGGAGCAGCATCGCGATGATTTCTTCCTCGCAACCAAGTCTCGAAAGCGTACATACAAAGAGGCCTGGGAAGATCTTCAGCGTTCCTTGAGCCGATTGAGAGTTGACTACATAGACCTCTGGCAGATGCATGGCCTGACCAACCCAGCAGGTTGGGAAAAAGCGATTGGGCCGGAGGGCGCCTTGGAGGCCTTTATTGAAGCGCGTGACAAAGGTTTGGTGCGGTTTCTGGGCGTAACAGGCCACGGTAACAAAGTGCCAGCAATGCACAAACGCAGCTTGGAGCGTTTTGATTTCGATACAGTCTTATTGCCG
>DAOVGI010000028.1 GCA_030672475.1 Candidatus Bathyarchaeota archaeon | reverse complement strand
CCGATATGTCTGACAATTGTGTCGTGATTCATGCAATGACATTCGTGAAGGTTCAGGTACAACCTGCGATCATCAGATATTTCTTCTACGACTCCGCTAACATGGCAAGCACGAAACTCTTCCAGAACCAGGGGATATTCTTCTGGGTTCCTCACAACGATCTCAATAACATCGTTCTCTCTGTTACACCAAATGAAAATACTTGCAGAAGGAAATCTACGAGTTAGATCTGTGAAAAATAACTGGCTCTGATTGTGCGTATTCAAGAAAGATACTTTGAGGGCAACGTCAAACAACGTCATCTCAAACACCAGAAATAAAAGTGGACACCGTGTTATATAACTCTATAGCCGTCACATGACGTTTTCCTTTTGCCGTCTTATGACGGCACAACACCTATGTTTCGCCTTGTGTATAGTGTGTACGGTGGTAACAAATGAGAAACATCAAACCACTAAGAAAAGGCTCCTTTGCCAGCAGAGTAATGAGGGCATTAGGAATGCACAGAGGCAGTGAGCTGCCCTTTACTTTACAAGAAGAGAAAAGGCATCCAGATGTTTCCACATCTTATGATAACATCATACTTAGGAATGCCAAACTGGAGGCGAAAAGACTCAAAGCCAAAGCTCTCATGGAACACGAAAAACGTACGCACTTGCCGCGTTAGGTGCACTCTGCAACCTCTTCATTTCCTCCTCTTTTTACTTAGGTTTTCTCAAACATGCTCAGCGCGCCAAAGGGAGAGTTTCTAAGCTTTCAGAGGCGTTTTCTTCTATAAGCCAATGCTGCCAGCAGAGTTGTAGTCAAGAACAGTTGCAGAATTGCGAAGAATGGAAGCTCTGGGATTATCACTACTTCACGTGTCGAGTGTTCATATTCGAAGTAGATCCAAGTGTGGGTTCCGTTGTTGTAGAGCGTGTAGTTCCAGTAGATTGGGTTGGCTCCGTTGACTGTTACATTGTATGGGGGCGACAGAACATCATGAGGAATCGTCACTCTGCAGAATCCGTATGTTTGGCTCTCTGTAAAGTTGGAGACGTAAAACCGGATTACTCCAGTGGGCTCGTATTCAAAGTCTTTCAAAGTAGAGTTGGAGATTATGTTAACAGGCTTTCCCAAGGAGGTGTTGAAACTATGGAATGGACCCATCAAAGGATAGTTGTCCTTGTTGTTCTTATCAATAACATATTCGTCGTCACCCATCCCATCACTTCCAGTTCCCTCCTGAGAGAGCCCACCAAATAAGTCTGTGCCGCTGTAATCACGCCAATAGTTGCCGCCTGAGGGGTAGCCAGAATCCCACGTGGCGGATGAGAAGTACAGGTGTGGAGCACAACCATTGTCAATGAAATTGTTGTGATAGACTCTACTATCGTAGGACATGTCAAGATATATGCCTTGATCCGTATTTCTTATCATGGTGTTTTCGGTGATAGTAATGCATCGAGATCTGTAAATTACGAGGCCTTTGGTATTGTTCTCTATATTGTTTCCTTTAACTGTGCCATCGAGTGCGAGTAGGAAGTGAACGCCATATCTGTTACTTTTTATCTCATTTCCAAATATTCTGTTATGCTCCTGAAATAAATCAAATGAGCACAGATCAATACCCGCAATGTTGCTACCTGCGATCTTGTTTTGAGATATTGTGTTAGAGTTTGAAGAGTTCTCAAGTCTAACGCCACGCGCGTTGTTCATTAGTGTGTTTCGCAAAATGCTGTTGTAAGAAGACGAGATCAACTTAAGGCCTGCAGAATTGTTTTCTGTTATGTTATTTGCAGAAATAGTATTGTTTGATGAAGAAATAAGGGTCACGCCTGAAGACTCTGTTTGTATAGTGTTATTTTCAATTGTAGTTTGGAATGTAGAGTTTAGGAAAACACCGTCACTAAACTTGGAAATGAATAAGTTCTTGATTGTCACGTTGCTTCTTTCAGTCAGCATTATCCCAATGGCATATATCGCCATGGGTGAGCGTGAAAACTGGTGTCCAGCTCCATCCAGCGTCATGTTGTCTCTTTCGATTATCATTCCTGTGGCGTCACCGTCAACCGTCATGTTTCCTGTGAAAGTGTAGATGTCACCATTTCTTTGAATTGGTACCCACGCAGGATCAACATCACCATTTGCTCTGATGTACGCAGTAAGAAGCTGCGCCTTAACTCTTTGAGCCGTAAAGGCCAGAGCCGAGACTCCAAAGAGAACTGCGAACAAGACTAACGAGTAAGCATGTTTTTTGCTCATACATTTTCACCGTTTAGACTGGAGTCGCTTCTTTAGTGGTTCTCAGTTCTTATATTTTGTTGAAGAAAAAAGAGGTATTTGCGGGAGATAACCCGAATAATATTCGGAAACAGATATCCGTGGATTCCTCTGCAAGCCAGAAAATGGTTTCACACAGAAAAAAAGGAGAGAGCATTGTGAAGCATAGAGTGGATTTTTCGTTATCCTTTCCTCATCTCGAAGTAGTCTACAAAGAATAGCAAACCTTGTATTATAAAGTACAATCCGACGATCCATTGGAGGAGATCTGGAAAGGCTATCACTAGAATGCCGAAGATTAAGGCAATCAGAGCAAGAACAGGCTTTGAGACGGTGACACCGAATTTCTTAAGTCCCTTTTCGATCGTTTCACTCACGCCGATTCCTCAAAACAGTAGTTACAGGTGAATAGTATATAAAATATGATGCGCGCGCTAGAGAAAAAATCAGAGTAGCGTCTTCAAAGCACCATAGGATACTGTCTCTGTAATCTCTTCCACAAACCTAATGTGCTCAGCGTTTTCAGACGCCAGGGCACCCTTCAATATTATAGGTGTAAAATCAAAATCCTGTGCACCTCTGTATGTAGATAGAACGCAATACTCAGCACAAAACCCTGTCACAATGACAGTGTCAACTCCAAGCTCCCGCAGCTTTTCTGCAAGTCCTGTTTTTGTGAAAGAGTTGCTGTAGGTCTTAACAATTCGTATGTCTTTAGGCTTGAGCTTCATACTCCTATGCACATCAAAACCTGCTTTTCCAGGGACAAGTTCTTGCTTAGCACTCTTGTGCTGTATGACGACGATGGGTAGATTCTTTTCCCTGAAAAGATCTATTGCTTCATTTATGTATTCGCTAGCTGATTTCAGAGAATCCGAGCAAGCTTGACTGATGTCGAAGAATCCATTCTGCATGTCTATCACGAGTAAGGCTGATTTCATCTCTTGATTCCCCTTCTTAGCTTCATAGTTGATTCTCTTTGTAGTTTGGCGTTAAGGATAGATATCATTGCTTCTTAAAACCATTACTGACCTGCAGGCAAGTTGAACATTGAAAAAAGCACAAAAAAAATAGGGTTGTGCGGGAGACATCTCCACTTTGGTTCATTAGAAGCCATGAAGGATTAACACGCACGTATTTTTTGGATTATAAGTCGTTAACGTTCAATTGAAGTTTCTTCCACAAGTCATAAAAGCTGAAGCCTTAATCAATTGATTAAACCGCCTTAAACAAAAAAGAGGAAAGTTGAGAGTTATGTGCATTCTTTCAACTTAACTCACCTTTTCTACAATTAAAAGAAAGTCCACGAAGCTGAAAAACCCTGGCTTGCCACTGCTCACATTTGGGATGATTCCCACAACTTCACCTTCTAAACTATTCAAGAACTGCTCTAACTTGCCCTGGCCTTTTGTCATTTTAATGTCGAATCTATGAACTCTGTATCTCGCTTTCATTCTTTCACCTTCGTAGCACGTCAGAATAAGCCAGCCCATAAAAACTTTACCACAAGCCAAGAAATCCTCGAAGGAACCTTGAATACATCTC
>DAOVGI010000056.1 GCA_030672475.1 Candidatus Bathyarchaeota archaeon | reverse complement strand
ATGTATAAAATCTGACGAAACCACAGGTTCCTCTGTGTAATCCAAAATTCCCTTCAGCCTTTCTTGAGCTGCCTCCTTAAACGCGGCGTTGACTTCTTCCTTCGTGACATCTCTCTGCAGCTGCGCTGTGAAATCCACTATGGAAACATTCGGTGTGGGAACACGCAGGGCAAGCCCATTCATTTTTCCCTCAAGCTCCGGAACAGTCAAAGTTGCGGCAACCGCTGCTCCAGTGGTTGTAGGAATAATATTGAACGCAGCTGATCTAGCCCGTCGTAAGTCCTTATGCTGCATGTCAAGGAGCCTTTGATCATTGGTCATTGAATGAATCGTATTCATTATGCCAGCTTTTACGCCGAATTTTTCGTTCAACACCTTAGCTACAGGTGCCACACAATTTGTTGTGCAAGACGCTAGAGAGATTACATGATGCCTCTCTGGATCGTACGAGTCATCGTTTACACCGTAAACTACAGTTAAATCCGCGCTGCGAGCTGGACTCATCGGCGCAGAAACTAACACTTTTTTAGCTCCAGCCTGCAGATGCTTTGCGGCATCTTCCCTTTTTCTAAACCTTCCTGTAGACTCCACAGCCAAGTATATGCCCATTTCGTTCCAAGGCAACTTAGCAGGATCTGGCTGCGCTATAACCTTTAACTCTTTTCCGTCAACAAGTATGCAGCCTTCCCTAGCTTCTACATTAAACGGTAATGATCCGTGCACCGTGTCATGCTTCAGAAGAAATGCTAACGTTTTAGCGTCCGTCAAGTCGTTGACAACTGAGAACTCTATGTCTGTCCCGGTTTCCAATGCTGCCCTGTATAAGAGCCGACCTATTCTTCCAAATCCGTTGATAGCAACTTTTGCTGCCATTTCAATCACCATAATTGTTAACCATTCGTAAGATTCTCTAGTTAATATTCCTTATGCCTTAGATTTAACGCAGTTTTCTTAATGCCATCTCAGCAGCAAGCACCATCGGTTCCCAAGTTTCATTTAAGGGTGGCGCATAAGCCGTATCCGCCTTAGCCAATTCTCGCACTGTCATTTGTTTCTGCATTGCGAATGATAAGGCGTTTATGCGCTGAGTCACTTGTTCGCCTCCTATTATCTGAACTCCAATTATTTTTTGGCTTTCCTTTTCTGCAACAATTTTGATTTTGATGTCTAGACCGCCAGGGTAGTATTCAGGTCTAGTTTTCGAATTGATCTTTCCGACAACTATTTCAAGTCCAGCTTTCCTTGCAAAAAACTCAGTCAACCCTGTGACACCTATTTCCATGTCGAACAGTTTTGTCACAGATGAACCTAAGACCCCGTGGAAAATTGCGTATCCACCGGCCGCGTTGATTCCAGCCACTTTTGCTTGTCTAACGGCTGTTGTTCCAAGTTGACACAGTGTGGGTCTTTGGGTAACCATGTTAATGGATTCTGCGCAGTCGCCAGCAGCGTAGACACCCTCAACATTAGTTTCCATTCTCATATTCGTCTTTATTCCCCTAGTTTCACCTATCGCAATACCAGCATTCTTGGCCAGCTCTGTATTTGCCTTCACTCCAAATGCGGCAATTATCAAGTCTGCACTTATCTGTTGTCCACCAGCAAAGATTCCTGTAACCCTGTCTGCGCCAAGGAATTCTTCAACCCCATTACTGATCATTATGTTTATGCCTTTCTGTTCAAGCATTTCCTGTACGTCCTTAGCCATATTCCCATCAAGCATAGTTGGAAGAATTTGAGGCAGCAACTCGACAACAGTTGTCTTTAAACCTCTCTCTTGAAGTGCTACTGCAGTTTCGATTCCTATGAGGCCTGCGCCCATTACTACTGCTTTTTTGGCACCGTTTTTTATTGCTTTGTCTATTTTCTTTCCATCTTCTATTGTTCGAAACAGTTGGATTCCTTGTTTTTCTCGACCTTTAATCGGAGGTATGAATGGGTTTGCGCCCGTTGCAATTATTAAGCTGTCGTATTGAAGTAGCTCCTGTTTTCCTGTTTGATCTTGTATTCTAACAGTTTTGTCTTTTGTGTTTATGCTTGTGACCGTGGTTTCCAACATGAGGTTGAGCTTCATCATACGGAAATAAGATTGTGAAAAAACCACCAGTCTGTCGAAACTTGGTATATGTCCACCCAAAACAAACGGAATCCCGCATGGAGAGTAACCGGCTTGCTTTTGCCTAGTTATTAGAGTTATTTCTGCTGTGCGATCAGTTTTTCTGGCTGCTGCTGCGGCATCTACACCTGCCGCGTGTGCACCGACTATTGCTATACGTCTCGGCAATTCTTATCCTTCTTTTACCAGAGTTTTATGCCACTGAACTGCTTGATTAAAATCCATCAAATTGGACAATTCTGCCTGTAGATTTGATGGTTTTACTATTAACAGCCAGCCTTTCCCGTAAGGGTCCTCGTTCAGAATTTCTGGTTTTGACTGAACTTCTGTGTTTATCTCCTCCACTGTTCCACTAATTGCTGCGATCATATCTGACACCGCTTTCACCGACTCCGCTGTACCGTAAGGTTCGTTTTGCTTGATTACCGTTCCTGAACTCGGAAGTTCAGCATAAACAATTTCACGCAGTTGCTTTTGAGCGTAATCTGTTAGACCCATGCGAATTTTGTCACCCTCAACCTTGATCCACTCAAAATCCTTAGTGTAGTATAGACCCTCTGGCACTTCATATCCCTCTACTTTAACCATGTTTGCTTCACCTCTCACCTAATTGCTATTCTTTTCATATATCCGCCTTTAAAAGTTAACCCCTGATTTTTGGTTGTACGCACGAGCGTTCATTCTTACATGAACTGTATTTTACTCATCTGAAGAGTCTTATTCTGAAAGATTGCGTATCGGCTAGATTCGATTTCCAGTTTGTGGATTACCTCCGTGCCTGCAGATTTTACGAGAAGCCTTCCTACCTTGAATAAAGAACAAATGCGCACGAATTCACCACGACTCCGCCTCAAGCTTCATATAGTGGAAGACATATCATTCCCGATTTTTCTCAAGATTCTAGGTATTAAATTAA
This sequence comes from Candidatus Bathyarchaeota archaeon, assembly GCA_030672475.1. Classification (GTDB taxonomy): domain Archaea; phylum Thermoproteota; class Bathyarchaeia; order Bathyarchaeales; family Bathycorpusculaceae; genus SOJA01. The sequence continues at coordinate 6,255 of DAOVGI010000056.1, read as the reverse complement.
GCCTTTGAACAGCAAATTCTTTCGCTCACCCTTTTTGGAGCAAACTTCTGCCATTCACATTTACAAAAAGAAACATCACGCGTAGTTTGCCATTAATTTGTTATCGTCGCCGTTTTCCATTTATGTAATCTTCTACCCACTGTTTGGCTATGGAATCCGGCATTTGAGTTGGCGGGTGTTTAAATGCATAAGATGACATGCTTATCAACGGGCCGGCTATTCTGCGATCCAACGCGATTTTCACGGCTCTTACAACGTCAATCACTACTCCTGCGCTGTCAGGCGAATCCTCAACCTCAAGTTTAACCCTTACCGTCAATGGTTGATTACCGAATTTTCGGCCCTTAAGATGTATATAACAGATTTTTTTGTCTCCAAGAAATGGCACATAATCTGACGGCCCTATCCTCGTCGGCACATTATATGGAACAAGGCTTGTGACAGCTTCAGTCTTGCTGATTCGCTTCGTCTTCAATCTTTCCTCGACAGTCATGTTCTGGAAGTCTGTGTTTCCACCCAAATTCAGCTGGTAAGTTTCGTCAATCATCACTCCCCTGTCTAAGCAGAGCTTGACTAAGTTCCGATGCAGAATCGTTGCTCCCAATTGGCTTTTTATGTCGTCCCCAGCCACTGGCAGCCCCTCAGCCTCAAATTTTCTGCTCCATTCAGGGTCTGAAGCTATGAATTCAGGTATACAATTTACCAAGGCACACCCAGCGTCCAAAGCTGATTGAGCATAAAAGCGAGTGGCGTTTCTACTTCCAACAGGCAAGTAATTGATAAGCATGTCCGCCTTTGTCTCCTTCAGAACTTCCTCAACGTTCACCTGTTTGATTTCATTAGCATTGTAGACTCTAAATGCTTCTCTCATGTGTTCGGCCACCCCATCGAGAATTGGAGCTGGCGAGACCTTTACACCTAAGGGTGGCACATGTGTAAATTTTGCACAACAGTTCGTTTCAGCAAATAATGCTTCAGATAAATCCTTTCCAACTTTGTTGTTGTTCACGTCAAAAGCTGCAACAAATTTTATGTCTCTTATGCGGTACCCGCCAAAATTTACATGCATAAGTCCGGGAACCGTAACGTTTTCCTTTGCATCTTTATAATATTCCACTCCTTGGATAAGGGCGGACGCGCAGTTACCCACTCCTGCTACGGCGACGCGAATCTCTGGCAAGCTGTCACTTCCCTCTCTTCAATGTGTTGTCAACGTTTTAAGAGTTCTCTCTCTATAACTTTTTCTAGAATATAGGCAAGGTTAAAAAGGAACATGAAAATAAAGAATTGACAGATAGGTGAAGCTTATGGACAAAGGTGAAGTGGACATCAAGTATGCACCCTTCAAAGAAATCGTGATTATGCAGCGGAATCTTTTCTCATCTCCAGACGAAATAGCAAGGTTTGCATGGATTGTTGCTGGAGGTAAAACAGCAGGCTTATACTGGGCTGAAGGAGTGACATTCGTTTATTTTCCTCTTTCAGCCTCAACAGAAACAGCAGCCAAGACTCTTATTGAAGATGGAAGGGTCTATTGGACTTTTGTTGGTTACACGCTTATGTCAAAATATCAATCAATAATCGAAACGAAAGAGAAGATTATGGTTCCAGTCATCAACATGTCTTCAAATCCGATGTTCATAAAAGTCGCAAGTTGGTTGAAGACGCAAAAATAGTAGGGTTCTGAAGAGGTCTACAAAACTCGTTGGAAACATTATGCATCAAAGGCGTAGTCTTCTCTGGAAAAGGTGAAGGCTCAAAATTCATCTCGTTTCCTTGGGTAAAGGAACAGATAAAAGAAAAGCTTGGCTTTGATCCGTATCCAGGAACACTGAACCTTAAACTGACTAAAGAGCAAATCAGACCTAGAAATCTACTGAAAAAAGCGGAAGCAATAGAAATTTCACCAGCCAAAGGCTTCAATTGTGGAAAATGCTTCAAAGCCAAGCTAGCAAACAATCTGGAGTGTGCAATTGTCATCCCAGACATCCTGAATTACCCTGAGCATGTAATAGAAATTATTGCGCCAACAAACTTGAGGAAGCAACTCAACCTTAAAGATGGAGATTCGGTTGAGGTTAGAATCATACTGGAATAGACTGTTGTTTTCCACCTATTTTGTGGAACCTTTGCAAATATTCCTTTAAGCAATTTTTCTTTTTAAGGTAAAGACCATATCTCATAAGGGCGTTCATTGATCTTGCAGCATCTTCCGGTGAAAAATAGGCTGGAATGCCTAGTTTGTCAAATCTGGAGCGCGTGTACAATGCCATTTCTGTTTCTCCAATGTCACAGGCAACTATAGGCTTGTCATGTTTACTCGCTACCCTTGCAACCCTATCAATAAAATCTTCTTGTAATGCTGGCGTGTGATGTAAACCTAATAATATTATACCGTGGATTTCATTGTCCTCAAAAAGTATTTTGGCTGCAACTTCAAACATTTCAGAGGTTACTGAACCAGTCAAGTCCACTGGGTTAAGATTTGTCGCAAACTTCGGAAGCCTTCCTTCCTTCTTTAATCTTTCAAATTTCTGAATGGTTTCTTCTGAGAATCGGTTGACGTTCAACCCTTTTATTTCACATTCGTCAACAGCCATTACTCCAGGACCCCCAGCGTCAGTGAGTATACCCACATTTTTTCCAGTTGCCGGCGGCTGCAGTGCCAGCGCTTTTCCAATGTCGAAGAACTCTTCCATGTCCTTTGCCCTTAAAATCCCAGTCTGTGCAAAAACCGCGTCATATATCCTATCTGAACCAGCCATAGCACCAGTATGCGAAGCCGCTGCCCTAGCTCCAGCCTTCGTTCTTCCACACTTAAGGGCTACAATAGGCTTTTTCACTGTGACCTTTTCAGCCACTTCTAGGAATTCTCTTCCAGAACGTATATCTTCAACATACAATAGTATGACTCGGGTTTCCTCGTCATATAACAAGTAATGCAACATTTCCGCCTCGTTTACGTCACATTTGTTCCCGAAACTGACAAATTTGCTTACGCCCATTTGCAGTCCTGTCAAGTAATCGAGGGCTGCAACACCGAAGGCTCCACTCTGAGTGGCTATTGCTATGTTTCCGGGCATAGGACGTGGAGTTGCAACGATCTCGTCTCCAGTCGTTAGAACTCTTGTTTCCGGCAGAAACAGCATATCCACACCTGTCCGTGAATCATAGACCCCGAGGCAGTTTGGTCCTAAAACCCGTATTTCACCTTTTTTCGCTATGTCTTGAATCTGATGTTCAAGTTTGTGATTTCCGATTTCACTGAAGCCTGAACTGATAATAACAGCTGCTCTCACTCGTTTAGACGCTGCGTCTTTCATCACGTCTGTAACATGTTTCGCCGGAACAACAATCACTACAAGTTCAAGATCTCCACGAACTTTGCTTACGGAAGGATAAGATTCAAAGCCCAGAATAGACTCTTCGTTTGGATTAACTGGATAAATTTCACCTTTGAAAATTCCTCTTCTCTTGTTCTCCGCAAAATTTTTGAATATCACGTGTCCTGCCTTGTTTATCCTTTTTGTTGCTCCAACAACAGCAACTGAGCTAGGGTTAAAGAACGCGTGCATCTGCTTTACAGAATAATTCATTAGCGTTTCACCTTCCACTCTTCCTAACAATTACGATGGGTTTATGTTTTACTGATTTCAGCATCTCCCAACTAACAGCTGTTAACCCAACCTTAAACTTCTCAGCCATGTCCCACACTGTTTTTCCAGAACCGAACCCCCTCACTTGGTTTGCAATGTTAGCTATCTTCAAGGCTTCTTCAACGCTTGTTTCGCACCCGGCCACAGCAAGCGGCGTTGGACGCTTCTTAAGCTTAAACAAACGCCCAATAACATATGTTAGGAAACCGCCGAAAGAATGAATGCCTTTTATTGGTTTTGGCCTTGGTGTAAAATGAAAATTTCTGAACGAGTAAGTCTTATCTGTGTCCACTATTATCACAAAAACTTTTTTCCCAAGGCTTTGCTGTATTCGTCTGCGCATTTTTTCCACTAGTTCATATGCATTACTTAAGGGTAAACTCACATAGGCGTACGCCAGATTACTTCCGTCAATGCCACCTTCAGAGCCAAACATTAAAGCCTGCAACAAGCCAGCTTGCTGAAGGGCAACCTGCTTATGACGGCTTCCCATTTCCAACGGATATTCACGAAGGTATCGAAGTAGTCCTTCTCTAAAATGACATAATGGTCCTATGAGGTATCCCCAAACTATTCGCATCCAGTACTTGGCAATTAACTTCGCACTCAAGCTTGGCTTAATCCTGTTTTCATCAACTATGTTATTCGCCGCTGTTGAAATTGCCTTCTCCGATATTACCACGAAGTCTTCATTCGATACTTTTCCTTTCACGCCTTTGATTATTTCTTCTAAGTAATTTTCTCCCGGACTCCAATAATTTGCGGTAACAGCCAACGCTTTGTATTTAACCATTTACACCGCGTCAATCTTTAGAACAAGTTGGAAATCTAGAGGCTTTGGAAACTCTTCTTTATTTCCTGTACATTGCATTCGGACGGCTTCTTTTTTCCTTCAGGGCAGTAACCCAATTCAACACATGAAGGACCAGCATTTTTGAACAGGGTGGGTGCAGCCTTCTTGGCTTGCTCAAGCATTTTCATTGCAACCTCTCTTATTTCCCACTGAGCACGAACACAACACCGTAAATTGAAGAAGTGACGCAGTTCACGGGCATTCATAGTCACGATGATATTTGTTTTGGCAGCGTTCGGAAGAACGAACCTCGCATCCTCTTTCGGTACGCCCAGTTTCAAAAGTTTATTGTATGTTTCAGAGATTTTCTCCAATGTTTCACCGAATATTTTCTTTGCTTTCAGGTTGTGCCCTATGCTGGTTGGCGTCACGTATTTTTCAAGTGTGTCATAAGTAACGTAACGTTGGCTTTGCTGCGTATAGGAAGCAATGCGATGCCTGACAAGCTGATGAGTCATAGCTCTGGATACGCCTTCTATACTGAACGTGAAGGATGCATGTTCGATTACTGACACATGACCATAACCAGTTACCCGTCCGATTATTCGCTTAGCTTTCTCAGGATTCATTTTGTCAAAGATTTCCGAAGGGCTTCCACTTTTTGTTGATGTTAGGGCAGCACCTCCACAGAGAAGTTCAGCGTCTGCTGTATAACGAAGAAGCTTAACCTTCAACCTTCAGCCTCTCTTCCACTTTTGTATCTGCAACATTATAATAAATTATTCGTTATACAGAAAAGTCACACGAGCGCGCACGCTATTAGTTACAGTTAAACGCAGGTATAGATGCGGTCGTTTTTGTATATTCCGCTTTTCATCTCCCTTTATATTTAACCCAGAAGTAGTACTCGCTTGAAAGTTGGCGGATGCGTAGAGAACCACATGTTTATTTTTGACCATGTTGATTTGGCTTCCTTTTCCATGGCCAGTTCCAACTCTCTTTCATCTAACACCCCGTCTTTGTCCAGGTCGTATTCTTGCTTTTTAGCCATTATATGACGAATTTCCTGTTTGGCTAGTGCAGGATCACCTATGTAGAAGGATCTAGCTCCAGACGGCGGCTTCCGTGAAAGCGACAAACCATAAGTGATTTTTGCCAGTGCGCTTTGTAGGCCTCTAGGTGAGCCTGTTACATAGGCTGAGTAGGCATCAGCATAGTGTTCTCTTAGTCTGCTGAGTTTCATCACGCATAGAAGCGAAATTATGTAGACTATGTAAGATATTATTCCCACCAGAAAGAAAGCAGCTCTTATGCTTCCCTCTTCTTTCTTCCTTGACGATGAACGGGAAAATCTTGCTGCTGTCCATGTTCCTCGAGCGACCAAATAGGCAATTAGAGGCAATGCTGAAAGCAGTGTCATTACAATGTAGTCTCTATGTTTTATGTGTCCCAGCTCGTGGCCGATAACGCCTTTAACTTCGTCTTTGTTTAGCTTTGTCAGCAGTCCTTCATGAACTGTTAGGGTGGCGCCGTTTGCTGTTCTGCCGAAAACAAAGGCGTTTGGCGTGTTATCTGGAACTATAGCTAATCTGGGCATTGGTATTCCACTTTTGTCTGCTATTTCCTTTACGGTGGATTCAAGCCACGGGTTTTCTCCGGGTTTTAGATAGCGTAGGTGTGTTGATGCTCTGACAATGGCTGGTCCGATAAGATATTGAATTAGCACGAAAATTATTGTGCCGATTAAAGAGTAGATTAGGGGGAAACTTAAAATGAACATTATTGCCGCTAAGAATATGGCGAATA
>DAOVGI010000013.1 GCA_030672475.1 Candidatus Bathyarchaeota archaeon | reverse complement strand
AAGAGAAGAGTCTTACCGGACTTTTCAGACTTGATTTCTCCGTAAACAACAGGGTACCCTTTTTCTCCTCGAAGAATTCTAGTTGAGAGTCCGTTTTCCCGCATCATTTTCTCTACGAGTGCTGCGCATTCTTCTATTCCTTCACCTTTTGCTGAAACACTGGGCTGCCTAACAAGCCTAACGAGGTCTTCAACAGAACCGTCGGAATGAACATCAATATGCTCGTAAACTTTTTCTAAACTCATTTTTGTTATCCTACACTATTTTTGAGGCAAGCCAATTAATAAGTTCTCGCGGATCTTCACATTCTATTCGAACCTTAATTGGACCTAAAGGAGACTCCGCCACCTCTTCAGAAAAGGATACGTGACCCACGTAAGCAACTTGCTTGTTCAAACAGAAACTGATGACCTTCCCCTTCAATCCTTCAAAGAAAGCCTTTCTGGCAGCGCTACGAATTTGTTCTCTGCGCAGCAGATTATGAAACTTAGTGAGTGCTTCCAGTTCCTCAACTTCTGCGACAAGCAAGCTTCCTTTCCTTGAAGTTTTCACATGCATCGGTATGTTACCAAATATGTTTTCAACAGCTCGCTCAACTTTATCTTCAGATTCAGTTGGATTAATTTCAGCCTCCACGCGAATCTTTATTTTGTCCATTTCTCCTCAACCCTTGCTAGAACTTCCTTTACTCTTCTCTTGACAACCTCAATTTCTTCTTCATTTACAATTACATGTTCAGCCATAGCTATAACGTTGCCCAACCCAACACTTAATTCTCTCATATCTCTTTCCTGAAAAGCTTCCCAACTCTTCGGATCATCACTTCTTTTGCGATGATGAAGTCGTCTAAACCTTTTTTCCGGAGACGCATGAATAGCTATGAAGCTGAACTTGAGAAAACGTTTTCTGAACTCCTCAACTTCACTTAAACTTCGTACACCGTCCACGATAACCTTGTGTTCAATCATTTTCTCCATCTTTGGGATGCATCTCTTGGCCATGACGGATTTTCCTTCGCTTCGTCTTAATTCAAGCATGATCTCTGCAAGGTTTTCAGGAGTTGGCTCCATGTTTCTTCTCCTTGCTTCTTCTCTTACTTCATCGCCCATTACAACAACGCCGTAGCCACTTTCTCTTGCTATTCTAATGACTACCGATTTTCCTGCTCCAGGCATTCCAACTAAACCCAAAATGAGTTTACTGTCCATGGTTAACCTTCCTTGTCAGGTGTTTTAATGTGACACGCTGCTCTTTTTTGTTTTGGGTTCAACATTTTATTTTGAGTAGAATTATCTCAAAAGCTTAACGGTATTTTCCAGACATTTTCTTAATAAAATTCTTTATAGATTCCTCTTCACCGTAAACAAGCAGGTAGCCATCGCCTTGTGCCTTAAATGAAAGATTTGAATCGATGGCTAAATTCTTTAACAATTTAAACGGTAACTCAGTTGTAGGCTTGACACGAATCCACTTCTGCTCTCGCGGAAGCCCCGAAACAAACCTCGCCTGCTTTTCCTCTTCAATAACATTGCTGCTAGCTTCATCCACCCGTTTAAGCCATTCTTCAACATACTTGGTTCCAAACTTCTTTTTCCCCTTAGAAACAAGGTAAGACTCCACATTACGGAGCTGTTCCTCAACTCTTAGACTAGTATTTACATGACGTGGGTTGGCTCCTAAAACATTAATCAAGGTTCTTGCATGTCTCAAATTGCTTATTATATCGGCTGGAATGTCTACGCCTTTCTTTCGAAAATCTGTGATCATTTCATCCAAAACTCTCCAAGCAGCCAAATACCCCATATAGTAACTCACCATTTGGCAATAAAAACACGCGTGAGTTGATAAACATGGTGATTTCAAGTTCAATGTTGAAAGTTCATCGCAGAAGCAATGAGTAGAATTGTGATCGCCGCCGCTTTAGGAAAGACTGGCAGAGATATCCTTCAGAAATGTGACTGACTTGAAAGTGTCATGGGTGTCAACAGATTTGAACAGCTCTTGCCCTAAAAAAGATCAGGTTGGATTCTACAGATTTACAATAGCACGCGCAAAACAAATAAGCTAATTCTCCTAACTGAAGAATGGTTGAATGTTGCATGAGGATGACGATTATAAGAAAGAAAACGGGTCACGCTTTAGGTCTCTTGCTCTGCATAGTAGGGATAATAATGTTTCTTATTACTGCTTGGAGATTATGGGAAGAATGGCCAATGATATCTGCTTCCTCGAGCCTTCTCTCAGCTTTGAGTACGCAGCTTTTGGAGGGAGAATATGCTGTATTGGAGATTCGATTAAAACTCATACATTACACCATTCTGGGCGTTGTCCTAGTTGTCGCTGGTTTTGCGATTTTGGTGGCTAGAAGAGAAAAGGTTACCGTGACCGAGGAAATAACTGTGCTGCTCGAATGCCCATACTGCAAGCATCAATGGAGAGAATCAATGTCCAGAACTCATATAAAATCCATGGGCTATCCTCGCGTGCGAACACTCTCGCGACGGAAATGTTCCAAGTGTGCAAAATTCATCCGTCCAAAAATAGTGTCAACAAACGTGTAAACTTCTAACTGCGGATTGTCTTGACAATTTTATATTCAGATGCCTTACGCAGTCTATTCATAACGGCCAAACCAAGCCCTTCAGCAGGTACACCCTCAGCAATTACAATGTCAACCTCTTCCAAATCAAACTCTCTCAAAAGCCGAAACAGATTCTTGGCAATGACAGCTAAATCTCTTCTACTGCCTAGGGACTTCACAACATCAGCCCTGTAATATCCCATAGTTTCATCAGTGACAAGAACACCGACCTTACTGCCTTTCTTCATATAGAGTTCAGTCAGCTGCTTCACTTTACCTATTACATCTGACGTTTCTCCTTCAACAACAATCAAGTCGCAGTCAGGAGCATAATGCCTATGCTTCATCCCAGGAGAACGTACTTCATTAACTGCTAACTCTTTCTCCGCCACCGCAACCGGATGTAACTCAACCGCACCAAGCAACTTCTTTAACGCCTCATAAGGTGTTCCCCCTGGACGAAGAACTTGCGGCGGATCAACTGTCATGTCCAAAACTGTTGACTCCACACCAATACTAGTTGATCCAGCATCCAAAACAGCGTCTATTCTACCATACAAGTCATCCAAAACATGCCTTGCTGAGGTTGGGCTAGGTCTTCCAGCAAGATTAGCGCTGGGAGCAGCAATGCAACAACCACTTTCCCTAATCAAAGCCAAAGCAACATTGTGCCTAGGCATCCTAATAGCTACAGTATTTAAACCGGCGACAGTTACATCTGGCACAATCTTCGAACGCTCAAAAATCAATGTCAGAGGACCAGGCCAAAAACTCTTCATAAGCACTTCAGCTTGAGATGGAACTCTTCGAACTAGGGCAAAAACATCTTTCACTTGTCCTACATGCACTATTGGAGGATTATCAAAGGGACGTTTTTTTGCTTCAAAAACGCTTCTCACGGCTCTCGGGTTCAAAGCATCAACGCCCAAGCCATAAACTGTCTCTGTTGGAAAAGCAACCAACCCCCCTCTCTTGATGAAGCCTGCTGCTACAAGAATCTTCTCCATTTCCGGCCTTTGCGAATCAATTGGTAACAGCAGAGTTTTCTTCATCGCTACCTAGCTACTAGAATCTATTATAGGCACCTAAACTCCTTCAGATCGAAAACGTAAGCTAAAACCTGAAGTCTGTTAAACAACATAATAGTCAACAACTTTTCTCATACTTTTCGGTGCAGCCTGTTTAATGGAAAGCTGTTTCAAGATCTTTATCACGTGAGGCTGGAAACGGGCTATATCAGTGAGGGAAATTAGACCAACTAAACGTTTTGCATCAACCACAGGCAACTTCTTAATTTTCATCTGAAACATCAGTTTTACGGCTTCTTCCAATTCCATACTAGGCTCGACAATAACTAACGGACTACTCATTATATCTTTCACTTTAGTCTTAGTCGAATCCTTGGTGTCTGCAATAACTCTTTTCAACAAGTCTCTCTCAGTTATTATCCCCATTGCTTTACCTTTCCTAACAGCAATTAAACATCCTATCTCAAACTTGTTCATCACTTCTACTGCTTCCTTGACAGTTGATTTTTCATCTATGGTTATCACTTCCTTCACCATTATGTCCTCAACTCTTAGAGATAAAGAAGTATCTTCATTTTTCTTACCAGACAATAAAGCCACCGAATCTTGTATCTTCAAAACCTCATATATAAATTGGTGTGCACAAAATCTTGCGTTCACTTACCTAAAAGCTTACGAGACAATTCTTCAACATGTTTACTCATCGGAATTCTTGCACGTTCAAACTTGTCTCTAGGCTTCGCCAATGGGCGAGTAGCGTCAATACCCAATTTAGTTGTTAACCCAGTTTCTTGGTCTGCAGAAGAATCTAGAGTTGAGCCTCGCGCATTCTCTATTATAATTAGATCTTTACTTGCTTGAAACCTAGTTGCAATAGCCCACTCCACATCAGAAACATTGTAAACGTCGATATCAGTGTCAACAACTACTGCATGTTTCAAGCTTGGATGCGCTGCAAAAGCAGCCAACAAAGCATTTTTCCCATCACCTTCAAGTTGCTTTTCAATTGAGACAATGACGTGAAGCCACCCACTCCCACCCCGTGAAAGGTTCACAATATGAACTTTCGGCACAACCTTCGAAATAGCCTCCCACATTAAGACTTCATGCGGCAACCCCATCAGAAGCATGTGCTCAGATCCAGATGGCAAAACCGCCTGATAAACATAATTATCTTTATGCATAACACCTACTATTTCTACAACAGGCTGCTTCCTCTCAACATCATATGTCCCAGTTACATCCACAAACGGGCCTTCAACAACCGTTCTACTAGCGGAAATCCTACCTTCCAAAACAAGTTCAGCATCTGCCGGAGCATAAGCATCAACATGTTCACATTTAATTAAATGAAGATTGTTGTTCATCAAAACATTCGCAACATCAAATTCATTCACACCGAAAGGAACAGGAGAAGACGCTGCTAACATCACTGCTGGATGAACGCCAATAGCTATTGATATGTCCAAATCTTTACCAGCCTCCTTCGCCATCCGCCACAATTCATAAAGATGACGCGGAACCAAACGTATTGCTAAGTGCCTTTCATCCAAGACTTGAAGGCGGTGTACCGATACATTCTCAACGTTTCCGTCAACACTTTTTGCATGAATCACCGCAGAAGTAACGTACGGACCAGCATCATTCTCAAAGTGAGTCAGAACGGGAATCTTGTACAAATCAGGTCTTTCAACGACCTCCTTCAGTGAACTGTCTTCAACAATTTCCGGTTTTCGCGGAGAACGCCAAGCTTCAACCAACCTGTCATAGAGGTCGTTCTGGTCCATGGTAAGTGCTTCGCAGATTCTTTTTCGAGTTCCACACACATTGGCAACAACCTTCGTCTTGTACTTTTTCAACTTTTCAAATAGGAGCACAGGACATTCTTCATCACATTTTTTCATGATGAACGGAATTTCGAAACGCGTAGAAACCGCATCTTTTATGTGCAAAATCTCTCCCTTCGTTTCCATCTGGTCTAGAAAACTTCTTAGGCTCATGCTGTCACTCCCTCCTTTTGAGGTCCAGATCCAACAACTTTTTCAAGCAACCTCATCAGAACCGATCGCGCCTGCATCTCATCAATGGTTTTCAAGTATACAGAGATCAACGCTATCTTTTTCTTCTTTGAAGCCAAAAACTCAGCGAACATGCGAGCTGAAATAGCATTTCTGTCGCCCAAAAGGATGGATGAGGAAACTGGTCCAAGCATTCCTTGAGGTTCTGGCACAGCAATTGCGAGCGTTCCAAGCTTATCTTCGCTTTCACTTAGAAGAACCAAACATGAATTCTTCGTCTCCAAATATACCACAAGAAAACGTACATTCTGATCGATTATCTCATCCTTGACAACTGTGCTACGTTCCATAAGCACTCCTCACACTTATTTATAGCTCCACACATTCAGTATTTATTGTTTTCAAAGGCGATGCAGTAGATGACAAGAAAGCGAGCAGTGAAAATCCTGCTAACGCTCCGAAAAACTTTCACATTGCAAAAACGGACAACCTCAAGTAGAACCCCCTTCAGAACACTAATTGTGACAATAATTTCACAAAACACTGCAGACGGAAACACAGCTAAAGCCTTCGAAAACCTTTCGAAGCAATTTCAAATAACCCCCGAAGCATTATCGAACGCTGAAAAAAGCAAAATTGAAGAATGCTTGAAAGTAGCTGGCTTATACAGAAACAAAGCCAAAACAATAAAGGAAGTTTCAAAAATCATTATGGAAAAATTCCATGGAGACTTGACATGGATATCATCTATGCCTCTCGAAGAGGTAAGAAATGCGCTTATACAACTTCCAGGAGTCGGACCAAAAACAGCCGATGTTGTTCTGCTTTTTTCCGCGCAAAAACCTACGATCCCTATTGACACTCACGTCGACCGTGTATCAAAACGGTTGGGTTTAGCGACAAGGAACGGAAACTATGAAGCCGTTCGTGAATCTCTTCAGGCACTCTACACTCAAAAAAACTATCTGGATGTCCATATGCTGCTGATTCTGCTCGGTAGAGAATACTGCAAGGCCAGAAACCCATTATGTGAGCAATGTCCAGTGAACATGTTTTGTCAGTCAAGAAGGGTTCAAAATTAGAAATGAGCAGAGCAAAGAGTTTACAAAACCTTTTTCTTGAACTCATATGCTTCAGAAGCGAACTCCTGAAAGGATTTTTAGACTTGATTCCTACTGGTTGGCTTCCGTGGAAACCGTAGTTTCCTTCAGGTTTTCATCAAGTTTGACTCTTCCCACGGCAACTATCGAGATGTTCTCAGAGACGGGAGTGTAAATTTTCATAATTCTCCTTTTATAATCAATTTCCCGTAAAGAACCTATTCCGAGGAAACTCTTTTCAGCATCGTACAGAGCTAAAAGCAATCCTTCTTCTTCACCCTTATGAATCACTACGACCTTCTTCTTCGTGGCTTCTTCTATCTTCTTCACGTTATCCAAGTTTATCCAACGTCTCTTACCGATAACCATGTAAATTCTGTCCCGAAATTCCGCAAGATTCAACGGTTTCATTCCTATAAGCCTATAAATCTCTGTTGTCTGTTTTATGTTTCTACGATTCCCACACAGGCCAATTAACTTATCTTCTTCAATTTTCAACCAACTCAGAGGAATGGACCTAATCTTGGCGCCGTTCAAATATTTCATATATCCAAGCTCCCGGGAGCTTCTACGTTTTTCTCCACTTCTCTGTTTAGCGGCTACTGGTGATTCAACAACTACTTTTCTGAATTTCTTAAGAGCGTCCAAAAGAGACGCCAGTTCATCTTTCTGTTGCATGCAGAAAACGATGTCGGGGCTAAGTCTCTCGACGAGTTGAATCTTGTACGTGACGGCATCATCTCCTTCAACCCAACCATCAGTGTTTACAATGATTGAATCTGGATCGTCAGCTAAAACCTTCTGCTTTAATAAAGCTGAGCCTTCTATCATCTTGTCAACGGATTCACTTGGTGAGGTAGAACCAACAAAAAAGGCGTTTCTTGCCTGTAAGTCATACAGGTTCATTACCGGTTTTGTCACTAGGGCATAAGAGATGGTACACGGCGGTCCAACTTCGGATTGACCTACGTCTCCATCCAGAATTGCCACTTTCTTCCGTTCATTTAGCAATTTATTTATCAGGAATGTGCAAAAACTTGTCTTTCCTGAATCAACGGTTCCAAGCACCATTACAGTAAAGGGTCTTATATGAGGGTTTAACAACTCTTCAAACGCCTTAACCCATGAGGATGGAATGGTGTCTCCATCTATCTCCTCAACGTTTGCGTTTTCTCCCAATGAAATCCCAAATATGGCTGTTTCCTTGACGAAAAAAGGCACTCTTTTTCCGTCACGTACTACAACTTGCTTAACACTTCTTAACACGGAACCAAATACCTCAACAATACCTGAAACTACAGAAACAGAGGCTGGACCATCAACCAATAACGTTTTCCCACTCTCAACAGTTCGCTTCATCACTTTTCCTCCGTGTAAATGTATGACCGCTCCTTCCAGCAATTTTCACAGCTGAGACGATGTCCCTCAATCCTCTTCTATGTTTTGTTTCACTACTGTAACGATTAGTTCCTGCCTCTCTCACGCTTTTCAACACCACATTTGAGGGTAGTTCTTTGTCTAATGCTCGCAAAAGATTGTCCTTATATTCAGGAACTCCATCGCCAATTTTAACCGAGACGGAGGTTGTAGGATCGCTCTCAAAGTTCTCCAGAATGTTCTTTATCTTATCCACTGTTTCTTCAATGTTGAAACAGTTTCCCGTGTCAACAACATTACCGTCAGCTAAAACCGCTAGTCCAAAAACTTTGCCAGGGTCCACGCCAATAACAATTTTTTCATACAATTCTTTTCCTTGAGCAACTTGCATTGCTCTATTTATCACAGCTTCAGTTTTCATTCCATCTTTGAACGTTACAGTTTTCTCATGTCTTATGCGTGGACGCTCCTTTTCTGTGGTTATGACAACCTTAACCTCTATAGGAACGCGTTCATTTGGAGTCAAACTCAAAAACGGTATACTTCTCTTTTTCAACTCTCTAACTATCAAGTAGTAAGCCTTCCCTGAAACCGTTGCTACGGCTATCTCGGATTTCATATTTCTTTCCAGTTTGTTTGACGTTTACGGCACAAAACAAATTATTAGTTTCGCTGTTTATATTCATTGATGTGCACAACTGTGATACACAACATCCCATTGGGCTGCAAAAAGATTGATGATTTTCTAGAAGGCGGTATCTCAAACGGGAAGCTCAGCTTAGTTTATGGTGAAGCGGAAACTGGAAAAACAACTTTAGCCACGCAGTGTGCTGTAAACTGTGCAAGGCAAGGTTATAAGACATTGTTTGCGGATTGTGATGGCACATTCTCGGGGCGAAGGCTTTCTCAAATTGCCTCAAGGGATTTTCAAGACATTGCAAAGATGATAATTTTGATGAAGCCAAGCACTTTTCGCGAACAAGAAATGATTATAGACCGAATGGCTGATTATATAACTAATAACTTCGGGCTTGTAGTGATTGACACTATCACATCTCTTTACCGCGCCAACATCGCGGACCAGCCTGAAAAAACATTCGAACTAAACCGGGAACTAAACAGGCAGATGGCTAGTTTAGCACAAATTGCCAAAACTCAAAAAATCGCGGTCTTGACAATAAGTCAAGTGCGAAGCATTTTCAACAAAGAATTCACGAGCGTAGAACCTGTGGCCAACAGGGTGCTGAAGTTCTGGGCGGACGCTATCATTGTCATGAAACCTACGGAGAAACCACAAGTAATCAAAGTATTTGTGGAAAAAAACCTCAAAAAGGTGCAGCGTTCAACTTGTCACTTAAAAATAGATGAGGTAGGAATACATGATATTTAATTTGTTAATGGTTGTTGAAAACGATGTTTGCACAATTAATCATTGAAGCGCTAACGTTGATATTTCCTGCATACTGTGCCAATGCTATACCAGTAATCACTGGTGGGGGGTTTCCTCTAGATTTTGGAGGGAAGTTTATTGATGGGAAGCCAATTTTTGGGAAGAACAAAACCTTTCGAGGTTTCTTTTCCGGGCTTGTTGTTGGAACGGCTGTGGGTTTCGTAGAAAGCATATTTTTCAGCTACCCTGCTACACTGGGATTGCTGTTGTCTTTAGGAGCCTTATTTGGGGACCTAACAGGAGCTTTTATAAAGAGAAGGCTTAGTCTCTCCCCAGGTGACATGTTGCTTTTCGTTGATCAATTTGATTTTGTAATAGGGGCGATTCTATTCTCGTTTCCGATCTATTTACCAACATTTCCTTTGGAGCTGATCATAACGGCTTTGATCATGACTCCTCCAATACACTTGTTGACAAATTTCGTGGCATACAAGATGGGTCTAAAAAGTAATCCTTGGTAAAGCTTTCATCGACTCAATTTCATGTGTATTGTGGTTTCAAGAAGTACATATGCCAAAATCAGAACAACAACACCGATCAGAAGCATCAGATGGGCTTGTCTCGGCTTGTAAGCGTATTTTGTGCTTTGGTACATTGTCAGTGCTCCAATGACGCCCATCGAATAGAGAATTGTAGCGATTATGCTGTCGGTAATAAACTGCTCCGATAGTTGGGGATAAAGAAAGATGAAGCGTCCACCGCCGGGAACATTAACATAAGCTGAGGGAAGTGGCCTCCTAACCAGGTTATAGATGCCTCCTCCGAAAAGAAATATTGCTATAGCTATGGCTAATGCTGAAAGAATAAGGGCGGACGGTTTCGCCGTTGAAAGTTTCCTGTAAAACTTGTTAATAGTATAGGACAACGACGATAATCTTCTCTTAACTCTTCGTGACACTTTGTTCCTCACCACTTTTAATCAGATATTCCGCCACTTCCTTTGCCCATTCTCCTGTTAATGAGTTCTTGATGATCTCACTTAAATATTCTTTCCAAGAGATTTCTAGTGCTCTTTTCCATACATCGTGTTTCTCAACGATGCTTTCATAAGCTTTCGCATGTAGTTCGCAGTAATCTTCTTTGTCAGCTTCTCTATTACATATTACGCATTTCAATTCGTTTCCTTCTCTCCTTCTTCAATGGACATTCAGGATTGAAACACAGCCTCCACGCACGTTTCCCCTTTATGTGAACCTGAACCGTGGGCCAACCGCATCCGCGGCAGTTTCTTTCAAATGGTCTGACCGAGCCTTTTTGCGGAAGTGGGAATGATGTCTTACATTTCCCTTTGAAATAATTTGTGCATCCAATGAAACGTTTCCCAGTTTTCCTTGAGTGTAAAATCATAAGCTTACCTGTTCCACAAACTGGGCATGCGCCGACTATCCTCTCTTCAAGCTTAGCCCTTTTGATGGCATTGCTTAACTGCTCGCCAATTGTTTTCTCTTTCTCCTTCAACTCCTCCATAACGGGTTTAAGTATTTTGACGGCGTCCACTAGCACGTTGTCCCTTTTTTCCCTTTTTGTTTGTACCTTATCCATACGCTCCTCAAGTTCACTTGTCATCTTTAGTGAAACAACGGCTGGACAGTATCTTTCAAGAACTCCCAAAATCTCAAAGCCTAAATCCGTAACGACTATTCTTTCGTCTCGAACATATTTTCTGTCATAAAGCGTCTGCATGATATTTGCCCTTGTCGCTTTCGTTCCAATTCCAGTCTCTTCCATTTTCTTAAGAAGACTGCCCGGATTATACCGCGGTGGCGCCTTAGTAAACTTGTTCTCTAAAATCACTCTTCTAACTTCGATTGTTTGTTTTTCTTCTATAAGCGGCAAAAGAACTTCTTCTGATCTCACATATGGCTTGTAGAAACGTAGCCATCCTTTTTTCAGGGTTTGTCTTCCTCTCAAGTAGAAGTGATGTTTATCAACATTGATTTTAACTTTCATGCTTTGCTTTGTTGCTGGTTCGCCGAAAACAGCGAGAAACCTTCTCACAGTGAGATCAAGGATTTTCCTTTCGGCAGCGTCCAAATTACTTTCAGGTAGCTTCCCTGTTGGGTAAATGGCGGGGTGTGCTGGATCTTTCTTCTTCCCTTCTCTAGGCTTTAATTCTGGTTTTGCGAGAAGCTCCTTCGTGAATTTCTTGTATTTGGGAACTTTTCCTAGCTTCTTAAGTATTGTTCTATAGCCTATTTCAACCGGGAGTTTTTGACTGCTTGTTCTTGGGTAAGAGATTAAAGCTTCCAGGTAGAGATGCTGGGCAATAGTTAATGTGCGTCTGGGCGTATAGCCAAATAAGCCGTAGGCTTCACTTTGTAGAGTGCCTAGATCAAATGGGATAGGAGGTTTTTGCTGGAATTTTCTGATGTCTATTTTCACAACTTGCCCGTTTTTTCCCTTGCAAGCATTCAAAATGGCAGCTGCTTCAGTCTTCTTTTCTATGTTTTCTTTCTCATATTCTGCTTCAAAAACTAATTCATCGATTTCGACTTCCGCTTTCACCTCCCAGTAAGGTGTAGGTACAAAGCTTCTGATGTCTTTCTCCCTCGTAACAATAAATTTTAGTGTTGGACCTTGTACTCTTCCAGTGCTCAATGTCGCATATTTTCCGCTCCAATTACGTGCAGATATCGTTAAAGCTCGTGAAAGATTTACACCATAAAGCCAATCAACCTCGTGTCTTATGCTTCCAGCCTCTATAAGCGCAAAATCCAAGTGTGGCAGTAGTTCTGCGTATGACTTCTCCAGTTCCTCCTTCGTAAGTGTGGAAAACTTCATACGTTTTGATACGCCTTCTTTGTCACCGCAAGCATATTTTAATATGCAATATCCAATTACGCTTCCTTCTATGTCATAATCGCACGCATCAATAAACATGTCAGCGTCGCCAGCAAGCTTTGAGATAGTTTCAATCCACGTGCGTATTTGTTTTGCTTTTCTTTCAACAGCATACCTTGGCACCCATCTGAAATTGAAAACTGGATAATAGTTTCTTCCTTTTCTTTCTTCAGCAACCGTATACAAATGCCCTAAAGACGGAACAACAACTATTTCTTTACCTCTTCTAGCCACATAATACGGCACTCCATTGTCTTCCCTCTTCTTCCCTTTTCCCTTTTCATCAAGTGCTGAAGCTATCCTATGCGCGGCATCAGGCTTCTCCGTAACGATCAGCGTATACTTTCCCATTTCACTGCATATCCTTTAGCATATAAGCAAATCACTTCTCAGAAGTAAATTTCGCAGATAAAATTAAAAGTTTCTACGAAAAGCGGAAGGCAGCATTCTAGAATTAGCAATCAATAAATATGTCATAATCATTTACTTCATTCGCTACCAAGGAGTGTGAAGTGGTGCCTCAGCGTGTTGTATGTCAACAATGTGGCTACGTATTGTATGAAGGTGACAGTCTTAAACCTCCGGATGAAATTCTTCAGCAATATAACGGGAAATGCCCCGAGTGCGGTAGAAAACTTGCACTAGTACCATTAGATGTTGAAGTGAAATCCGCACAATAATTCCTGAGAGAAGAAAATTGACAGAAGAAACACGTAGAACCCAACTTTATGAAGTGCATAAAAAAAAGGGGAAGTTGACTGTTTTTGCTGGTTTTGAGATGCCGATATGGTATAAGGGAGTAATTCTCGAACACTTGGCAGTACGAAACAGCGTCGGCATCTTCGATATCTCACATATGGGACGTGTTTTAGTTACAGGCATTGATTCCGAACGCTTTTTAAATCATGTGATAACGAACAACGTTTCCGCGTTGCAACCTAACAGCGCTCAATATTCAGTCATGTGCAACGCAAATGGTGGTATAATAGATGACTTCGTTGTGTATCGACTGAACCCAGAAAAGATTTTGATAGTTTTCAATGCAAGCAACAGGAAGAAAGATTACAATTGGTTGATTAGAAACGCTGAAGGCTTCGATGTGGAAATCAAAGATATTTCAAATAACGTAGCAATGTTTGCGGTTCAAGGCCCAAAAGCTGAGGAAACCCTTCAGAAACTTTCCTCAACCGGTTTAAGCAAAATTGGAAGATTTAAATGTGAGCATTCACGCATGGCGGACGTGAAAGTTTTTATCTCCAGAACTGGCTACACGGGCGAGGACGGCTTTGAAGTCTTCGTGTGGGATGCATCATTATCGAAACCTGGCAATGCGGTGAAATTATGGAATGCCATTCTTGAAGCTGGCGAATTTTCTGGAATAGAACCTTGTGGTCTGGGTGCAAGAGACACTCTGAGGCTCGAGGCGGGAATGTGCCTTTATGGAAACGACATTGATGAAAGCACAACTCCATTGGAGGCAAGGTTAAGCTTCGTCGTGAAATTCCGGAAAGGAAGTTTCATAGGAAAAGAAGCATTACTGAAACAGAAAAATGAAGGAATTAAACGTAAACGCGTTGGAATACGAATGGTGGAGCAAGGCATACCTCGACCAGGCTTCGATATCTATGACGACGAGGAAGAAAAAATAGGGTACATAACAAGTGGAACGTTTTCACCGTTACTAAAATGTGGTATAGGAATGGGTTACATTAGGACGGTTCAAGATCAAAAACGAGATTTGATCAACATCAAGATACGTAACAGACTGATAAAAGGTAAAATTGTGTCATCCCCGTTTTATGACGCCGAAATATACGGTTACAAGAGGAAAACTACAACATAGAAGTCATTGGTTAACCACAAGAGAAATAAAACACTTCAATAATCTGTGTTAAAGAGATGGTCAAATGAAGGTTGGCAACATTTTGTCGAAAGAACGTTTTGTCAACAGCCTGAAGAGTCTGGGAAAGCTTCGCATTAAAGTAAACCACAGCTCTCTACTGACTTTTTCAGCCTTAGTCCTTATACTACTCGTAGCGTTTACAATCCGTCTGTTCCCGCTGCGCTGGGAGATCGACCCGAAAGCAGACTCAGTGCAGTTGCATCTCTCAGAATTCGACCCTTACTTTCAATATCGATTTGCGGAGTATATGATCAACAACGGCTTCATTTCGTGGGCTTGGCCTACGCAATGGGTTGACACATATAGATGGTATCCGAGTGGAATAAACATTGCAAAAGGAGGATATCCAGGATTACCGCTAACAGCAGCACTTCTATACAGCATAATCTCATCGCTAGGAGTAAACATCAGCTTAATGGATCTTTGTGCAATTTTTCCAGCCATCATGGGCATGCTTGCGAGCTTGGCGATTTATTTTCTGGGTAAGGATATTGGGGGGAAACCTGTAGGATTATTCTCATCTCTGTTTTTAGCGTTGAGCCCTTCTTACATTCAACGAACTCAGGTTGGATTCTTCGACGACGAAACAGTGGGTATATTAGCCCTCGTGCTGTTTGCGCTTCTTTTTCTAAGGGCAATAGAAAGGAGTAAACCGTTGAATTCGAGCATGAAATATGCTCTTGCATCGGGTATAGTACTGGGGTATTTCTGTTCCTCATGGGGTGCCGCATACTATCCTATCGGTGTCACAGTGCTCTTTGTTTTTTTGTCGATACTACTTAAGAGGTACACACGACGGCTTTTTCTGTCTTACAGCATAACTTTTGGGTTAGGTTTGTACATCACAGCATGGGTTCCAAAGATTACTTCGACTTATCTGACCACAAGCGCTATTTTGCCAGTTGCTGGTGTATTTGTACTACTATGTTTTTGTGAAGTTTTTCGAGGTGTGACATCTCCAAAATGGAGAACTATACTTATTGTAATCTTGCTTGCAATGTTAGTTGGGGTTTTTTCTGTTCTTTGGCAATTTGGTTATATGCGAGGTATAGCTGGGAAGTTCATGTCTGTCATAAATCCTCTAATACGCGGACAATCCCCGCTCATAGAATCTGTGGCTGAGCATAGGATTTCAGCTTGGGGATCCATCTATTACGATTTTGGGATAGGAATAATCTTCTTTGCGGCCAGCTTTTTCTTTATATTGAGAGACCTCAACGATAGGAACTTGTTTCTCTTGATCTTGGGCCTGACGTCACTCTACTTTGCTTGCTCCATGGTACGTTTACTTGTGCTTATGGCACCAGCCTTTGGTCTTTTGGCGTCCATAGGGATAACTGGAATTTTGAAGCCATTCAACACTCTATTGAAGGAACCGCCAAGAATTAGTGTGAGAAAGAAGTACGGTCTGCAACCTGTTGGAAAGGAATTTAGCGGTGCGGCTGTGTTCCTAATTTTCCTTATTCTTATGACGAATTTTGCTTTTCCAATGCCTAAAGTGTATAAACAAGCTTGGTCCCCAGTGACCATAACCGCTGGAAGTCTTCCGATAGCCCCGGACAAGCCTGTACATGAATGGCTGGACATGTTGAATTGGATGAGAAATAATCTCGAAGCAACTACTGTTGTATGCAGCTGGTGGGATTACGGATACTGGTTAACAATTCTCGGTAATGTAACATCGCTGGTTGACAACGCCACAATAAATGGGACACAAATAGAAAATGTTGGTTTCACGTTCATGGCTAATGAGACACAATCGTTGAAAATGTTGAAACAGTACAAAGCAGAGTATATTCTCGTTTTCACGACCACTGACACTGCAGGACGCTGGATCGGCTACGGCGATGAAGGAAAATGGATGTGGATGGCACGTATCTCAGGGAAAGCACAAAGCCGATTCGTAGAAGACGGTTTTGTTGATGAGAGAACCTCATGGACTAATGAGTCATCGTTTGGCTTTTACAATGACACTAGAACTGATCTCTATCCTCAAGGTAGATGGGATTGGAGTCCACGTCCTGGCGCCGATCTGGGAATGAGCTCAACTGTTTATAAGCTAATGGCTTGGGGAAAACACAGTTGGTGTGAAAAGAATGGAGTAGGTGATCCCGAACAGCAAGAATGGTTTAGGAATGGCTTAAATGCTGAAGATGTCAAGCCTAAATACTTTAAGGAGGCGTATTTCGCAGGAGTCGATTCGGGAAGCAGCTATAGCGGTATTGTCCCGCTTATCTGCCTTTATGAAATAGACTGGCAGAAATACTGCAATGACTATCCAAGTTGATAGAGGAGAAACAACTTGTTTCCGAGAGTCCCGGATTATCACAAGCCAAACAAACCTTTAGTTCCGAATGGCCTCGGCGTTACTTACGTTCTAGCCAGCGTAACTTATCTCTTCTTTTTGCATTGGCTCAAATCGGCAGGAGAAGCATCCACCAACGTTTCCCCAGCTTTGACCTTGGCCGCCTGCATACTGTTTGGTGGTTTCATGGGGTTGCTTGACGACTGGATGGATTTAAGGTGGCGCTACAAGTCTCTCTTTCCACTAATGGCTGCAATACCGCTTATTTCTTTGGCCACTCGACTTGGACTGCGCACATCCATAACAATACCGATTTTTGGAGCGGTAGATTTTGGCGTCTATTACTATTTTGTGGTTATCCCATTGATTGTAACCGTAACCACTAATACTGTGAATCAGCTTGGAGGATTGAATGGTCTAGAAACAATCTGTCCAGCGATAATCATGATGGGAATGATGGCTATCTCAGGATCAAACGCGATTCTATTATACGTTCCATTGATCACGTTGCTCTTGCTGGCTTCTCTCAATTTTCAAGGCAGAATCTTCATTGGCAACACTGGATCTTTTGCCCTTGGGATGACATTAGCTGCATTCGCAATTATTTCTGATATGAAGTCTACTTTGTTGATTTCACTATCGCTATACGTTTTCAACTCTTCCGTGATTTTGTTGAATCATTTCTTTTTCAAAACCAAAGCGAGTGTTTCTTTTGATGGAGAAAAGCTGTTTTCGGATCACGTGAGGAGTATGATCACACTTGTTACTTATCATCATCCTTTGACTGAACGTCGAGTAGTTGTAGTTATCTCGCTTTTGGTAGCGGCCTCAACTTCTGCTGCTTTAATGTTTCAATGGTTACTATTATAGCCATTTCTTGCGGGATGGTGTGCGTATTATCACGTTACACACAAAAGGCAAAAATCAGTTTAGAGGCAAGGTAACTAGGAGGTTGTAGGGGAACTAGTTTCCATACGCATTAGTTAATGTGGGGAATCAATTATTTGCCCAACGTTGAATATTCCAAACGTTTCGGTTGCGGTAGACATCATCAATGTAGCAGGTACTAGATTAGGTGCTAAAGGCAGCACTGGAGCTATCAATTTCGACGTGAAAGCAAAGTTAGAGGAGAAAGAACGTAGAAGCCAGATGGTTGTTGTGAATTTCACCTTATTTGTAACAACTAAACCGAGTATCGTAAAATTCGAGGTTGAAGGCACAATAACTCTAACAGGTAAAGATGAAGAGATAAACAAGATGTTGGAGGTTGACCCTGAAATAAAAGTGCCATATGTCTTTCAGAAGGTATATCAAAATGCATACGCGGCTATGTACCTAGTGTCAAACATTCTAAAGGGACCTCCACCCCCTCATAATTTGCCGTTCTCTCAAAGGGAAAAAATAGGTGCAGAAGACGTTAATGTGGAATCAAGAATTGGGGGAGCAATGGTGGAAGAACGCGTTGAAAACGCTGTGAGAGAGTCGCCAAGTATCGAAAACGGGGAGGCAGCGACAGAAGGTTCTCAAACAACCAATAAGGATGTCAATATAGAACCGAGAGTGCTTGAAACAAGAACGGAAGAGCACAATGAAGAAAGAACTGAATAGTTATCAAGTACTGGAGATTGAGCTTCGAGAGCAACATTTATAACATGAAATCTGTTTGATAGGTTTTGTCTGCGGGTGAGTGGACCTCCACCCGTTCCGCCATAAAAACCCCGGAGTTGGAGGTGAAAAAGTGAGATTTGACAGCAGAGACTTGACTTTGATGGCTGTTTTCACAGCCTTGTACGCAGTCATCAACGTTCTTCAGATGATTTCTATCGGCAATCCCACGGTCTATGGTCCTGTTCAGCTCCGAGTTGCTGACTGCTTAATTGCTCTAGCAACTTTGTTAGGTTGGCCTGTCATCGTAGGAGTAACCGTTGGTTGCTTTTTAACTAATGCCTACTATTTTATTGGTTTTCAGGACGTGGTATTTGGACCGATTGCTAATTTGGTTGCAGCGAGCATCGTTTTCATGTTCAGAAAATACCGTTTCACCGCGTGTGTTGTTGGAGCTTTGCCCATTGGCTTCATTGTAGGGGGATATCTTTGGCTGTTCTTTCCACCGCCAGAGGTTCTTAACATATTGCCTGTGTGGGTTGCCATGATTGGCAGCATTACAATTAGCAGTTTGATCGCTGTCGCAGTAATTGGATACTTGTTGCTCTCAGTACTTAGCAGACCAAGCATTATCGAACCGTTAAAATCAAAAGGACTGAAAGTTGTTGCAGAAAACAAATAGTTACATGAATCTTTCGAGTTTCGTTAGTCCTATTATCTCGTCGAAGTCCAAGCCTAATGCGTCTAATACTTGGTCAAATGTTGAACGCAGGTGAGCTATATATTTTTCAACGTCAATCTCACTTTTTGTTGCCAGTTCGACTGGTTTGACATGTGGATCCTTAACAACCTTGACAAACCTTATGAGATCACCGGCTTTTATTTCCATTCCTCTTTCTTGGAGCATTCTTGCAGCTTTGACGTGTTGTGGTGTTATTTTTTTATAATGTTCCGGTGCCTCACCTAAAACTACATTAAACGCTAATTCGCTAAGGTTCTCCCAGTCACGCCTCTTTAGCTGTAGGTAACGGTTGCGGACTATTTCGCATATGTCCTTTTTGGCTTTCTCAAAGTCTGCTGGTGTTTCAATTTGTGCCAACCGTTCCTTCATCGCATTAAAACCTTTCTTGATCAATAATGGAATGTGTCGTTTTTTGCCTGTTAATCCTTTGACATCAACACTTCCATCTTCTAAAACTCCTAAGTAGTTCTTTTTCCGCGAGCTGAAAACTGCATACCTGTAAACCTTATCCACATCCAAGCTCATTTTCAGTTTTAGCTCAGTCCACTGCGCCAATTTTTGTATTTGCTTTTTTGAAGGGTTCTTTAGAAAAACGCTGTCAGTATCCCCGTATAGTACTTGAATGCCGAGATCTTTTGTCTTGTTAATTATCTGGGTTATTGAGTGTCTTCCGATGGCTGCTGTTGCTTCTGCGACTGGTGGACAGTATAGATCAAATGATTCAGCTCCAAAGACTCCGTAGCTTGCGTTTAGAATGACTTTAACTGCTCCTTGGATAATACTGTACCAGTTTCTCAATTTTGTTTGTAGGTTTTTGTCTTTTGATTTTGGTTTGTACCATTGCACTCGCAAGTCTCTAAGAGATCCAATCAGTAGGCTTTCAAGTGCTCGTTTTTTTGAGCAAATCCAATGAGGTGTGTCTGGGACACGGTTACTACGGCATTCTGCGTGTGGACACTGGATTGATTGGTAACCGAGGTTCCACACTTTTATTATCGATGGATATAGACTTGGGAAGTCCATAACTGCGACATTGAAGTGTATACCTGGAACAGGTTCAACAACGATCGCGCCCTTGTATTTCTTACCTTTTATGATGGCTTTTGTTGCAGTCTTGCCTTTTACGGCCAAGATATCTGCTGCGTTTGGGATGAGCATATTTTTTCTGCGGTGTTCGCGGTGCATAAAATTCCTTATCCATCGTGATACACCTTGGCGACTCACGTCTTCCATCGGCATACTGCTTATTCTAGACAACACCAGAATAAGTTTCAAAACTAAGTCATCTTCAAAGCTTGTGAGTTTAAAAGTGATTTCAGCATCTCTAAGACAGTATTTGGCAAGCTCTGTGTAAGTTAATTCGCCGATGCTCTTTTCCACCTTAATTTTCTCCATTTCAATCAAAGCTTTGCCAATATCGTCAAGTTTTTTATCTTTGTACTGATTGTTGAATGCGTAGATTTGGATAGAACGGTTGAAAAAAAATCTGTACAGGTCAATGTGTAAACCATATTTTAGTGAGCAAACGCGTCTACCAACCTCTATCGGGATGTCTTTTCTTCCAAAACCGAGGTTTTGCGCCCTTTGAGCCATATAGCGCAGGTCAAAATCATCACCGTTAAACGTGATGATAAAGGGACAATTCCATAGCACATCAAAAACCGCTCTTATTAGCTTCTCTTCAGAATCAAAGTATTCAAGGTTTACATCGGCTGGAAGCCGTTCAGTTCCTTCCCGGGTATTCTGTCTCTTCAATATTAAAACTCTCTTTTCTCCATCGGAGCTGTAGAGCGATACGCAGACGACAGGGTAAGCTGACTCGCGGGGGTCAGGCATTCTTGTTGGAATAGGTGAGCAAACCTCTATGTCCAATGCTACACGACGGAGCTTGGGGGCTGGATACTCCAGAAGCCTAGCCCACTGCTCGATGTGCTGTTTTTCTTCAGATGTGGCATCCTTAAAATTTCCAAGTATGCGCTTCGTCATTTCTTCAGCGTCTTCCAAAGACTTTGGAACAAGATTGCCATCTTTTACTTCGTATATCATTCCAGGCCAAAGATTTCTGTCATAAATATAAGATTGATAATACTTTATCTTGGATTCCCAAACCTTGATTTGTTCTGAAGATATGGGTGACTCTGATACTTTTGGGAATTCTTCAGGGATTATGTCCCTTATGCATCCTCTTGGACGGCCGCCAATGGCTAATGGATCTTTTGCTATGACTTTTGTGACTTTCACTTTTCTGTCAAGTAATGGATCGATTTTTTCAACTATCTCGAAATGGTCGAAACCCGGATGCTGAATTAGACAGTTGATTTTCTCGAGTTCGTATGGTGAAAGGTTGGTTAGACAGTATGGTTTGTGTTCAGTGTTGTCATACCAGAAATAGATTTGACCTGATGTTGGTTCATACAGTTTGATCAGGGCTTTTCTAGTCTTTCCGTCGTACGTAGCTGAAACGAAGTATGAAGGCGGCAAGTTTTCGGGAGCAACAGGTGGAAAAGCTTCTTGTTTCTTCTGTTTGACTACGGTTTGCTTGAGAGGTAGGGCTTTCACTTCGTTTTCTTTTGAAGGCTTGATCTTCGGATGAGAGAATTCAGTTAGATGCTTTTGCACCATTTTAGTCCTTAACCTAGCTTACCTTATGAGCAGGACAGAGTAAAATCTTTGCTAACATGAAGTTGACTTTTCTCATTGCGCACAAGCTTTATTGGTTACATCTGTTTTGATGGTTTTGATGAGTTCCTGAATTGTTAATAAGCCTACGTCTCCTACCCCATGTTTTCTAACCGCTATTTTCTTCATTTTCAATTCGCGTTTACCACATATAGTCATGTATGGAATCTTCTGAACTTCAGCTTCTCTAATCTTGTAACTGATTGTGGCGTCACCGTCATCGACTTCCGTTCTTATTCCATGGGCTGATAGTTCTTGCTGAACCTCTATGGCGTACTGTACATAATTGTTGCTGATGGGTAATACCTTCACTTGTGTGGGGGCAAGCCAAACAGGAAGATTTCCCTTATAATGTTCTATTAATATAGCGAAGAACCGTTCAATGGTACCAATAAGTGCTCTGTGAATCATTACAACTGCACGTGGTTTTCCCTCTGGTCCATCATAGGTTATGTTGAACCGTTTGGGCAGGTTGAAGTCAAACTGAATGGTGGAGCATTGCCATTCTCTGCCTGAAGCATCAACTATGTAAATGTCGATCTTTGGCCCGTAGAATACGGCGTCTCCTGGCACTTCCTGATATGGAACTCCTTTCCTTTCTAGAGCTTTGGCTAGAGCTTTTTGAGCCAGTTCCCACTCTTGTGTTGAACCCATGTATTTCTTGGGTTGTTTCGGGTTTCTAGTTGACAGGCGTACACGATATTTGTGGAAGCCAAGTTTCTTTAGAATGTGCTCAGTTAGGCCTAGAATCTCACGTATTTCTTCTTCTGTTTGTTCCATAGTGCAGAAGATGTGAGCATCATCCTGAGTGAAACCTCTCACTCGCATTAGACCATGTAATGTACCTGACCTTTCATATCTGTAGACTGTTCCCCATTCCGCATATCTGATTGGAAGGTCTTTGTAGCTTCTCGGTTTAGACTTGTATATCTGGATGTGAAAAGGACAGTTCATTGGTTTCACTACGTAAGTTTCTTCGTTTTTTTCAAAAATATACATGTTTTGTCTGTAATAGTCAATGTGTCCTGAGATTCTCCAGAGTTCTTCGCGAGCTATGTGTGGTGTGCAGACGAGTTGATATCCATTTTTTAAATGCTCTTCTTCCCAGAAGTCTCTGATTATTTTACGAACTATCGTACCTTTGGGATGCCAAAGAACCAAACCAATGCCTACTTCCTCGCTTATGGAGAATAGGTCCAATTGTCTGCCAAGGACTCTGTGATCAGTGTTAGATTGTTCTCTTTTCTTATTCTTATCTTTTAACAGAATTGTATTCTTGGGGTTTTTAATCGGTTTTCTTCGTTTTAGAAATCGTTTAGACTTGTGTTTCTACATACCCCATTTAAACCACAGTCTGTTAGGAGGACATCATCCTATTTATTTCTTATTTCAGAAAACAAGTTTTGGGTATACACGACAAAACATGGAAAACACACTTAATTCTTATCTGACTCATTTACTGTACTGAATCAGTTATAGATTAAACGAGTGAAAGCAAATTGCTTAACGATGCTTGGACGCTTGCAATTGAGACCCTAAGCTGGATGGAGATGCAGAAACTAAGTGAGCGTCTAGCCTTGGCAAGAACAATCAAACAATTGAGAATAAGTAACTCCAACGCTGTTAGGCTTGCCCACAGACTTGTCTGTGAAACCGATAGACGACGCAATTTTATTGATAAATTCGTCAACAATGTCTTAGAGCCATATGTGATGGACGATTTTAACCTCGGTGTTCAAGCGTTCTTACGACTTTACGTTTACCAGACAAGAATGGCCAAAAATTGGCACTCAATTAACACTAAAGAAGCTGAGAACATAGTCAAATTAGCCCGTACAATCCTCGGATGGAAAACTCTTCACAAAGTTGAGCCCTCATTTGGCTTGCTACTGACGCAGAAGCCATCTTCAGTTCTTAATGATGTAAGTGATGAACAGAGAATTGGACTTCTGACTTTCCATCCAACATGGTTTGTGAGATACTGTTTCAACCTCTTTGGTAGAAAAGAGGCCATAAACATGTTAGAAGCAAACGTCCAACCACCGCCAACCTACATAAGGTTGAACACGCTTAAGGCGAACGAGAATGAAACCCTAAGAAGACTTGCTGAAAAAGGAATAAGAGTCAAAAGGGTGGAAGAGCTAAAGCACACGTACATCGTTGTCGGTGCCAGGCAACCCTTAACCAAGACAAGATTCTTCCGAGAAGGTCTATTCTGCCTTCAAGACAAGGCAAGCTGTTTCGCAGCTGAAGCAGCAAACCCAAAGCCTGGAACAACAGTTCTAGATATTTGCGCTGCACCAGGAGCAAAAACTACATATCTCGTTCAGCTCATGCAGAACAGAGGCGAAATCTACTCCATAGATTATCTAAGACGTAGGATGGATATCTGGGCGAACGAGGTGGCTCGCACGGGTGTAAAAATCGCCACACCAATAATTGTTGATGCACGTAACCCCTTGCCACTAAAAGTTGAAGCAGATGTTGTGGTTTTGGACCCGCCGTGCACGAGCACTGGAGCCTTCAGAAAGCTTCCTTCCGCAAAGTGGAGACTTACTCGACGTTCTATTGACAAGATGGCTGAGATTCAATGGAAGATGATAAGCAACAGCGCCAAGAACGTGAAATCCGGAGGAGCCTTAATCTATTCGACATGCAGCATAACTGTTGAAGAAAACGAGATGATTATTGAAAGATTTCTAAAGTGGCATACAGAGTTTTCGCTTGTTGAAATAACGCCGAAAATAGGCTTGTCGGGCCTAAGGGGACTAGAAGAATGTCAAAGGCTCTACCCACACACTCACCAGTGCAACGGTTTTTTTATCGCAAAACTGTTAAAGGAATAGTATCTTCCAAATTAAGAGCTATTGTCTTCTCACCAAAGTGTTTCTCAGCTTTTTTCACCGTAGCTATGGTTTGTACGCTATTGCTTGTATGTGTCCCGCTAACGCTAATGCATCTGGTTTCTCGCACAAGGAAAGCTCAAATTGAAGTATCTTGTTAAACAGATCTTCTGAATACTCTTTTTTCACAAACAGTTCCTTTGAGATTCGCAAAGGCATAGTAACCCCTTTACCAACAATCTTTTCGACGTGAAATCCGTTTATTTCCAACATTGTTCGAAACTCGTTTGGGGTCCAAGTGTAAATTTTGACTTTACCATGTTTAGTCATGGTATTATACTTTTTGCGAAGTATAATGTTCAATGCGTTGTTTACTTTGTCTGGGCTTGGATTTTCAGGTAAACAAGCTAACGATTGAACATAGCGATTATGTGCAGAAATTATTAATCGAGTTTTACTCTTGAGAACTCGCTTCAATTCTCTTATAACGACGTCAGGGTCTTTGAAAAGGAAAAGAGTGTGCTCACAAAGAATCATGTCAAAGGTTTCATCTGCATAAC
This sequence comes from Candidatus Bathyarchaeota archaeon, assembly GCA_030672475.1. GTDB lineage: Archaea > Thermoproteota > Bathyarchaeia > Bathyarchaeales > Bathycorpusculaceae > SOJA01. Next base: position 42,494 of record DAOVGI010000013.1, on the reverse strand, counting down.
CTGTGTTTGTGATGTCGCCTTTTTCTGTGGTGATTTTATGTTGAAGACTTTCATCCTTCACTTTTTCGGTGGCAATTTCTAACATCTTTTCTGAAGCATCCATTAAAATCACTTTAGAGCCTTTTCGCGCCATCCTGATTGCCCAGCGACCAGTTCCCCCACCAGCATCCAGAACCAAAGCGTCAGGGTCAACAGGAACATATGGCTCAATATACCTCCAAGTAATAACGTCAAAAACTTTGAAGTATAACATGTCAAATGTTGAATCGTAACTCGATGATCTTTTGTCATAATACTCTTCAATCATCATGTTTTCACCTTCTTCACTATACTATCTGTTTTATTTCTCCGCGTTCAACAACCAGTATTGGGGTTGAAGTATCTCGAGCAACCATTCCTGCAGCTATTGACGCAATTCCGTTTCCCGTAATTGCAATCACAACATACGCATTATTGAATGATTTTTCCTCGCGAATAAATGCGTAGATGCGTTCATAGCATTCTTTAAGGTTTTCAGGCAAAAGTATTCGTTTTACGTTTTCAATTTGCAGATCAATTTCAGGGCTTGTAGTTAGAAAGAAGATTTCATGTGGCTTGAAGAACTGTACAATTTTTGTTGCATGTTCCGTGGAAACGAGTACAAGTACTCTTGCAGAGGGAACGATTCCGAGTGATCCTCGAACTTTATCAACAGCAGCTGGATTTATTGATAGAACACGTTGTCTACCAATCTGTTGAGATTCAATTATTCTTTCCTGCTCTAGTCGTTCTATTCTCCGATGAACATTGGCTTTCAGTTCGCTGAGTTTCCTACGGAGTTGCGATAAGCTCATCTCTCTGCATTGAAGAAGCTGTTCAAGTAATGCTCTCTCAACTTCGTCAAATCTGATGTTGTCTGAATGGAAAAACAATTCTGAACCTCTATGGCATATGTCTCGCGTGTCTCTTATATCCCCTATGTTGCGGAAAAAACGGAACAAACGCTCTACTACATTCTAAATTTCTTGTTTAGATTTACGTCTTTCTCGATTTCTCTATAAGGCACAAGGTTTCCAGAATTACCTTTGCAGCCTGAATTGCTGAAACTCCTTGGTCGAAGTTTGGGGCAATTTCAACAACGTCAAAGCCTGTTACGCGGTTATCACATGTGTTATGCAAAATGTCTAGCAAATCATGTGTTTCAAGGCCCTCTGGCTCCGGGTTTTGCACTGCTGGAGCATATGCTGGGTCGAGAACATCCATGTCAATAGATAAGTACAGGTTCTCATAATTTGCAAGTTCTTGCTTTAACCGCTCTGCAATTTGTTTAATTCCTTCGTTTCTGATCTGCTGTGCCGTAAAAAACTTTATCCCAGCCTTTTTTGCATAGTTCAGCTCTTCTTTGCAGACCGCTCTGGTGCCAAACTCGATTATCTTTGGCGGTTTTATTTCTTCGTTTATTCTCCTCATGAAGGTTGTATGGGAAAGTTTCAGTCCTAAAAACTCGTTACGTAAGTCAAGGTGTGCGTCAAAACTAATTATTGCTGTTTTTAAGACTTTTTTTCCTAGGCCTTTTAAGATGCCTAATGTGATTGTGTGTTCTCCGCCTATAATTACTGGTATTTTTCCCGCTTCCGAGATGTCTCTGATGACAAGCTCCAGCCTCTCCAATGTTTTCTTTGTGTCGATGGAAATGTGCAAATCGCCTAAATCGTGCAGTTTCAAGTCTTCTATGTCCATACCTGCGCGGAAACTGTAGGTTTCAATGTTCAGAGATGCCTGTCGAATGGCGTTTGGTCCAAATTTCGCTCCAGTTCTATAAGCGCTTGTAACATCGAAGGGAACGCCTAAGATTATGTAGTCTGCCCTTTCAAATGGTTTTTGAAAACCGCTAAAAACATTTGACTGGGACACAAAGAGTTCATGATAACCCATATTATTCTCTTCCTTTCTTTCAGTTTGCTATTTTGTCGGCGAGTTCTAAACTTTTCTCTTACTGTTACATCAGCAAAATCAATAATCCAAAACGATGTTGTCTTCATCTCTGGTAATCTTGTCCGGCGAATAGGGAAATACACTGAGATAAGCGTGCGCGAACTTGACAAGAATGGAGAAATTCATGAGGAGACAGAGAGAGGTTGAAGAGAAGAGTGCAAAAGGGGGTCTGCATCTGGAGTAATCCTTGGGTGCTGAGAAAGAGTCAACAAATCAAAGATCGAAGAGAAAACTGACCTAGGATAGAGGCTGGATGAGGATGAAAAGGGTAAAATGCACCATGATTCACTGTAGCAAGCTTATAGGCGTAATCGGAATACCGAAATTTCTGAGAATGATATCTTTTAGACATTAAATTTATTAACGTTGGTGCTACTGCATTTAGGTTAAAAGGCGGTTTTGGATGTTGCTTAAGTCGAAATTCAAGGTGAAAAGCGTTGGTATGCTTGTGGCTTTCATGTTTTATGCTGTTGTTGGAATAGTATGTTCTGCTATATTAGTGATGGATTTCCGCCTGATTCACATCGGTATAATCGGCATATTAAGTCTAACAACTGCCTACGGCTTATTCAAAAGTAGGATCTGGACTTTATGGGTTGTCGTCGCTCTCTTTTTCACAGCCATAACTTTTTCGACTTACACGTTTTACTCTGTCTTTAAGGAGAATTTGCTTCTTGATATAAGCATGATTACCTTTTTTATTCTCACGTGGTATTTCACGATATACATTGCTGTAAAAAGAAAGACCTTTGAGAGTTAGAATAATGCCCTTGTCGCGTCTTATGCCATTAGGGGGGATGTTCTAGCCCTTAATGTATAGGTCGAACAAAGTCACCTTCATCACCACAGATCCCGGGGGTATAAACTGAACTATTTTTTGGGCGGTCAACCAGTTTGAAGCGTTCTAGTGTCTTCGACCTTTCTTGTATCGATAACTTTTTCGTTTAAATCCTCCGTAAAGGAGGGCTGTCAAAGCAGTGATCCATGTGGCAACGTTTTGGAAAACTAAGTATTTTCCAACATCATCTAATTCGACCAACGGTTTCGTAAAGCCTCCAAGACTAAGGATGAAATCTCTGAGACTTGGTGCAACAGACAGCAAAGCGTTGTTCACGACGAGGCATATCCAACCAATAGGCGCTAATGCTCCTGCGATACGCCTTCCAAAACTACCTACTGATTTAGCAAAGCTAAGTAAGGAAGGGTTACTATGGTAGGCGTTTGACGCTGTCCAATAGATTAATTGTGGGTATGTCAAGAGAGAGACAAGAAGAATTAATCCTCCGAAGACTATTGTTAGTGTTAAGGCACTTTTTATTGATGCTCTTGCAAAATGTATTTTCTGCCAGAGGTACGTGACGCTTCTAATCTTTGATAACTCGGACTTTGCTTTAACAAAGAGATCTCCTATTCTTAATGCTAGTCTGTTCATCCCTTTGAACTGCCGTTCTTTCCCTTGCTTGGCAGCAGGTTTAATCTTTCCTTTCGATCTTTCGTGTGGCTTTATCGCAACGTACCTAGTCAGACATGTCCAGCTACATACAAGTGCAATTATCACTGCGGTTGGAACAAGATGGAACAACGGACTAATTGTCACTGTTACAGTCCAATCGGTACCTGGAAACCGGAAGCTTCCCTGCAACAACGTTTCATCTTCAACGCCAAGGTTTGTTGCATGAAGGACAATAAGATACTCGACAAGCGTGACCACGATCAGGAATAGGAGTATTGCCGCAAAACCTTTGAATGTTGTCCATTGAATGATCAAACGTTTTGCAGGTTTTCTTGTTGACAACCTACTCACCGTTGAATGTCATGTTTCATGATTTTTTGTTGTGCTTGGAATATGACAGTTCACATTAAAAAATGTGACTATGCATCGACTTTTGATTCTGCATCTTGAAGCCTTTAGCTCTTCATTTCAGAGGAAACACTTTGTTTGGATTTTTGCAGGCTCTGTACGCAATGGAGCTTTCCATTCTTAGAAACAGGCCATTCTGCAGATGTTTTAAAACGCGTTAAGCACATCAAAGTGGATATTCAATGTTGTAGTATGGAAAACTGATGTCAACGCTTAAGACAATCCCAAATCTACATTGCACAAAAGAATGATCAGTTGGAACAAACAACTGCCACGTTGTACTCTAAAGCTAAAACAGGATCTTGTACGATTTAAGAGACGTTTTGATGGCGAATCTGTTTCCTGTAACTTCTGTAAATCAAATGTTTGACATAATTTGAGAATTTTTCGGAAGTCCTGAGACTATCGAGTATAGACCGGTTATCAGTTTTGAAAACAATTAAATATCCTGTCTTTGGAATATTCAATGTTGTTTACACATAGAAAACGGCTTGGAAAGATGATGCCTAAGACAAACAAAATAAACCGAGCGGAACTCCTAAAAGACCGCAATACGCAAGCTTTTCTGAGTAAATTTCTAGGTGGAGAAATAAGCGAGCTTGAACCAGTTTATGATCCTAAATGGGGTTATCGGTATCCAATTGTTGAGAAGATAATTGGTGATCATTCAAATGTGGAAGATTTCTTGAACACGCTTTGTGAAGCCGGAATATTGGAAATAAGGCTCTACGATAAGGTCATATATTGTCCCAAGTGTGGGTCCACGAACATTTCTGTTCGTTATTGTTGTCCATACTGCAAGTCATTTAACATCCAGAAAAGCTCCTTAATTGAACACGTTAAATGTGGATACATGGATGTAGAGGAGAACTTTCAGAAGGGAAAAAAACTCATCTGTCCAAAATGTAACGAGGAATTGAGGAAGCTTGATGTCGATTACAGACGGGCTGGAATATGGTGCACCTGCAAGAACTGCAGCAAAAGCTTTGACATTCCTATTACTACGCATTTCTGTAGAGAGTGTCATGTGAATTCAACTTTCGAAGACGCAGTGATAAAGGAAGTTTACGCCTACAGCTTAAGAGAAGAAGCTAGAGAAGAAGCTGCAGTGGGCTGGGTTATAATTGCGTCCATAATGAAGTTTCTGCAAGAAAATGGATTTCATGTTGAAAGCCCTGCCTTTCTTAAGGGCAAATCCGACGCAAACCATATGTTTGACATGGCAGCCTACACAGGAGACATGACAAGAAAAGTAACAGTAATCGACTTGGCATCTTCAACAGAAAATGCCGTGCCAGAGCAGCCGGTAATCGCACTGTTCGCCAAGATATTTGATGTTTCACCGGACAGTGCCTACTTAATTGCAATTCCGAAAATGAGCGAAAATGGAAAGAAAATGGCAGAATTATACAATATTAACATAGTGGAGGCAAAAAACGAGAAAGAAGCGGTAGAAGCTTTAAAAGACAAATTGCTTAAGCAAAAGTAAGTGGAAATGTGTAAGGGCAATTGTCAATCTAATGACTTGCAAACACTGCTGTATTTCCTCTTTCCGTTACAATCTTGACCAAGAAGTCTTCAGGTGGAAGACATACATCTGGTCGAGCGTATGTCGTGCTTTCTCCGGAGTTCACGAAAAAATCGATATTATAACGCGTGTGGTGGCTGGAATTGATGATCCAGAGTGAAACAATATGCGCAGTCAAGGAGCCTTCATTACTGAAAGTGAAACTCGTCCAATCACCTTTGATGCGTATGCCGAGAAAATCTACGCCAATTCTTGTTTGAGTTCCGGATGGTAGCTCCAGAGTTCCTTCATGGAGTTGTACGAGTATGACGCCATTATCATTAACATAGCTTCGCCATGTGTCTGTCAGATTAACAGTATAGTGAATCCATGCACCAGATATAGAGGGTTGATTCCCCGAGGTGTTATTGAATCCGTTATGGCTGTATTCTTGAGCTGTCCAATTGTATGCCTTCAAGTACCATTTTTCCTCTGTGTCACTGACATTATATTTCAGTAAAATCTCAACCGTTTCAATCGTATTCAAGGGATAACTGCTGATGTCAATAGAAAAATTCCCATTGATGAAGAGTCTGTATCTCTCTGGAGCAGGTGAAAGTTCTTCCTGAAACGTCTCCCAGATTCCATCTTCAATGGAGTGAGTGTTCAGATAAGAACCACTCACACGACTACCGACATATATTGCATATTCAGTGTCCACCACAAGCCAAGCTGAAACGAATCTTTCGCATTTTGCGTCGGTTACTTCGATCTTTTCTTGCATTCTTTCCCAGTCTAACTGGTTCATTTCGTAACCCCAGAGTACAACATTGGCAACCACCACTACTATAAGAATTAAACTTAACATGATAACTATTATGCTGCTTATTCCGTGATTGCCTTGCCTAAAGCGCTTTATAATACCCTCCAACATGTGTCCCCCTAGTTGTAACAACGTCTATATAATGCAGTTCACCTAAAACCCAGCTGTATGAGACGTTAAGCCAGCCATGCTTACCTATCTCCAAACTGAAAGGCTTCTTGAAAGCTTGAGCAGTGTGGTTGACGTAGATAGATGACACGTGAACAGCAACTTTCCCGATGTTGCGAAGATAAATGCTAATGCTTCCGGTTGAATTATTGAACCATAAATCCTCTATGATAATGCGTTCGCTCATGGTTTCCCGCAGATTATTTGTAATCACATACGTAGCAGTTGTAGCGATTGACATTGCAGTTACAGCCACCACCGTAAGCAAAAGGTTGCTCAAAACAGGGGTTATACCCCGCTTGTCATGGAAACACCTAAACTTTTTCGCCATTTTCTTCTCCTCACAAGAAAAGCTTTAGGGCTACATACCCGCTGAGCATAAGGATCAAACTGTGTTTTAACCCAGCATTCATGGTTCCTTCACCCATTTTTCCAGCAACAAGTCCACCGAAAAAAGCTTGAATTGCCGTCATATGAAAAAATGTTCGTTGCATATCTTCAGGCGCCATCACTGCCGAACCAAGGATTGGCAAGCCTTCTATGCTGACGAAGAATGAATTGAAAAGCAGTATGATTGTCAACAAGAACACAAAAAAGGCCACGTAAATTATTGCAATGTATGGTCTTGTCTGGTTTCGACGCTCCTTATCGAGCAGAAGTGTCGTTTGTATAAACTTGCCCATTGGATCAAAAACTCGTTCCACATGTCCGCCTGCACGGCTCGCCTCAATTATCATTGGAACAGTTCTCTGAATGAGCACAGTGTTAACGCGTCTTCCCAAAGTCATAAGAGCCCCCTCAAAAGTCATTCCCCAAGAAATTTGCGCAGTCATTTTTCTCAATTCAATTGTAAGTGGCCCATAATCTCTCTTGGAAGCCTCCTCTAAGGCTTTGGGAAGAGTCATGCCGGTCTCTTGGGCTTGAACTATGCTTCTAAAAAGATCTGGTAAATGCTCGTCTACGGCTTTTCTCCATTTGTAATCTAGGTAATTCATGATCGTTGGAGGGAAAAGAGCCGTCATAAGAGCAAAGAACACAATTTCGTCAAATGCTGCAGTTCCGAAAAACATGAAGTAGGCAAACAACGTCATAATCACAGCTAACGAAACCGACGAAATCCACACAGTTTTTTTCATGTGTTTCTGTACTTTCAGCATTTTTCGTTACCATTTAGGCGAAATAGCATCCAAAATTATCAGGAAGACTACGGATCCAAGTGGTATTCCAAGATAAGTGAGCATGCTGAGTAGAAGGTCTGGGTTCAAGATGCCTACGTTGCCACCGCCAAGCATGATTATAACCGCAAGCATGATAACAAGAAGTAAAGGCCCTGTGACAAGCAAAGCTACGTAGAACTCTGATAAAATAGACAATGTGTCAGAAAATGTGTGCAGGCTTATTTTCTTCAGTTTCATGTACTGCCCAGACTGTTCACGAAGATAAGCTGCTAGGTTTCCGCCTGAATGAATTGTTGAGATAAAACCCTCCAACATTTCACGAAACCTCTTAGAAGGAGTTCGTTTCGAAGTTTTCTTCAAAGCAGAGATTATGTCTAAACCAAAGAGGTTTACGTCTCTGACAACATTTTCAGCTTCCTTCGAAACAGTCAAAGGAACGCTGAGATTTGATATTGAGTAAAAGATTTTTTCTGGGGTAACACCAGCACTTGCGAGAATGGCCATGTAGCTAGTTGTGAATGGCAACTCGTCCTCCAATTCTCTTTTGAGTTTGTCCGCACGATAAATTGGGTAAACGTAGAATCCAATTGTTGAAAATGCAATCGCAAAGAGACCCCCGCCAACACCAAATAGAACTGCTGGTAGAAACGGTACGTTAAAGACGAAAGCAACCAAACATGGAATAAAGATGCACGTAATGAGTGAAATCAAAATCGTAGCAAATACTGTTAGGCTAACGTAAGCTCTAAAACTTGTCTTCAACCCAGCTTTCTGCAGGTTCAATTCCAAATCCCTGAAAAGCGGTAGAATACGACCAGTTTTTTCTCCAATAAGCTGGTACGCTGTAGAATAAGGGTTTTCACGCGCAGGCTTGAACGCTTTTATTGACGTTTTTGGTTTGAATTTCGTTTTGAGACATTTGAAAAGTCTCTTGACTTGCTCTGGGACACTACTTTTTTTCATTTCAGGCCCACTCTGGCTTTCTGGTAAACGCGTTTTTTGTTAGCGTAATATTCGCGAATCACGTCTGCAACGTCCGTATAGCGGCGAATGCCCTTTTGAACCATCCATTCCAAAACGGTTTTTCTGCAGTTCAACTCACGTCTAACTTTTTCTTGAGTAAGGCCTGATTTTTTCATATGTCTCTCCAAAAGGCTGCTGTGACCAGAGAAGACAAACTTGTCCTTTCTTGATTTCCAGTTGAAGACCTCTTCGGTTGGTATAATCTTCGTTTCTCGGTCAAGCTCTAAAACTTCTGTTGTTGTGATTACTCTTCTTGCTGGTTTTCCTTCCATTTCTGTTCTCGCCACGATCATTGTAACATCTATCATTGATATGAGTGGTCTCGGAATATTCATAGGTTCGGACTCCAAACGGTTTATAACAGCTTCAACTGATTCTGCGTGTATGGTGCTCATTCCAAGATGGCCCGTCGCCATTGCTTGAAAAAGTGTGTAGGCTTCTTCCCCGCGAACTTCACCTACAATAATGTAATCTGGTCTTTGTCTGACAGCAGCTTTCAATAGATCGAAAAGAGTGATGCTGCCACCCTTTTCATTTTCCTGTTTAAAGCCTAATCTCACAACTGATGGTATCCAGTTCTCATGTGGAAGATTAAGTTCATGTGTGTCTTCTACACTTACGATCTTCATCTCAGGCTTGATGAACATGGACAAACAATTCAACATCGTCGTTTTTCCAGCGGCAACACCACCGGCTACGATAACTGAAGCTCTATTTTCGATAACATACCATAAGTACGCTGCCATTTCTGAGGAAACCGTATTGAATGCTATTAAATCTGAAATTGTCAGTGGATCAACTTTGAAGCGTCGAATTGTGAATGTTGAGCCTCTTCTTGTAATCTCATTTCCGTATGTCAGTTGTATACGGCTTCCATCGGGAAGCGAAGCGTCTAGAATTGGAGAGGCTATGGAGATATTTTTTCCTGCTAAATATGCCAATCGAATTATGAATGAGTTTAGTTCATCTTCATCTTTGAACACTATGTTTGTTGGTAGCGACTCGTATACTCTGTGCCATACGTAGAGCGGTATGTTTACACCGTCTGCTGATATATCTTCTATTAGATGATCTTTCATTAAAGAGTCTATTTTTCCATAGCCAAGGAAGTCACGTGTTATGTAGTATGTAAGTTTATCAACTGCCTTAGGCAGAACTTTTATGTGGTATTTTTTGATTGTTTCCTTGGTTTTTTTTTCCAGATATTTTTCTGCTTTCTTCTTGGTTTCTATTTCCTTCAGGTTTACGTCTACTTCTTCCATCAAGAGCTTTTTTACTTCTTTTAGCAGTTCATTGTCTTTTTTTTGCAGTGTTGGCTCTATGATTTCGTACATTATTTTTTGTGTTTTTGGATCTTTGATTATTGCCGCATATACGTAAGGTTCTTGTATAGGATAGACTTCTCTTGCCCGTGCTGGTTTCCTATTAACTCCTTCTACAAGTATACCTACTTCTGGTTTTTCCACTGTTTTGAGAGCTTTGGGCATTTATTTTCACCGTTGATGTTCAATTGTGATTTGCGTGAGTGCGCTGCGAAGCCACAATATAGTGTGTCTGGAGTCTTAATAAGTTATATGCACGTTTAATCTTTACCACGCTTAACCTTAACCCTTAAGAGCTGCCAGCCTCAGCAAAAAGAAAACGTGAATATCCTATAGTGGTTTAGTTCCTGAACATAGAAACAAAACGAACAGAGTTAAATGCGTTCTTGAGCCAAAATATTCCTGGATCAAGAGAAAATCTAACAGTAAAGTGAGTGTTTTTGCCGAAGTCCTGTTCAATTGGTTTGCTCTTAGCTTATGATATGCCACAACTTTATTCATTTGGAAGTGTGAGTATCGTGGTTACCGTGGAGCGTCAATTCTCAAGGTATAAATGCGCAGAGAAATCGAGAAGAAATTATCAAAAAGATCTGTATCATGATAGGCTCATTTGTATCTTGCCCGTCTTTTTTTTCTTTTCTTCTTCTCTCGACGCATCTTCTTCTTTTTCCATTTCGCACGAATATCTTGCACGCCCCGGAGTTCTTACTCTATTGTTGCGTATCTCTACTTTAAATACTCTTCAGTTGTTCCAGTCGATGCATCAACTCTACAATTAAACTATCAAGAAGGACCATGCAGTTATTCTCAAAAATGCTTCCTATAGGGGTTAGGGATTCTCGTTCACCTATAAGCTGTCTGGCTAGGTAATGTTTCTCTCTAGGCCAATCCATTTTTGTTCTACCCTTAACAGTCACAATGTGTTCGACTATATCTCCTAAAGGTGAATCTGGAAATGAGGTTATGGCAATCACTGTTGCTCCAATCTCCTTTGCGGCAGCGCTTGCAGTTAAAACCGTTTTTTTGGCTTCCGTGCCGGAAATAGCGATTAGCAGGTCTTCTTTTTCCGCGGCTGGCGTTATGTTTTCACCTATGAAATAGACGTTAAAGCCAAGATTCATCAAGCGTAAGGCGAAGGATCTGCCGACGAATCCGCTTCTTCCCATACCCACAATGAAAATCTTCTTTTTCTTCGCCTCAAGCAGAAGTCGGATGAGTTTTTCAACTTCTTCTATGTTAAGCTCTTCCATTGAATGTTCTATATCCTGAACGATTTCTTGTGCAGCGGCCTTGAACCATTTCAACTTCTTTCACGTCCTGAAAAATCCTAACACAAATGCCCAGATCAAAAATTTTGTGGTTCAGAACAGCCATCCTAGAAGATCGTTTAAAGATGGGATTCCAAAGGACAGACGGACATAAATGGCTACAGTTAGGATTCCAGCGGTTATGCCGACCAAATAGAAGTCTCCTCTATGCATCTTAAGCGCATATAGGTTTGTGCGGTTCTTAGTTGCTCCCCATGCACGGGACTCCATGGCTTCAGCCAATTCCAGGCTTCTGCGAATTGCACTTACAATCAAGGGTATAAGAATTGGAATGTAATTTCTAATTCGTTTCAAAAAGTTTCCACGTTCAAGCTCTAGACCCCTTGCTTTCTGAGCATCCATAATTGTCTGGGCTTCTTCGGCTAGAACAGGGACAAAACGCACAGCGGTTGTGAAGGCAAAACAGAACTCATAAGGTATGTGTGTTTGTTCCAGGGCTAGACCCAAGCGGTCTGGTGATGTGGTTAGGAAGAAAACAGAGAAGGATTCAACGAGAACTATGAAGCGTAGCGTCAACGCGCAGGCGTATTCAACAGTCGCAGCCGTATTTTCAGGACCAGCACTTATGTATGAAAAGATAAAGTTTGTTAAGAAAATTATTGTCGCCAAGAACGCAGCTCCTCGCATGGATCGAAGCCATTCTCGTTTGACCCCAGCTAAAACTACGAATGGTATTTGGATCAAAAATAGTATCATTAGAGGTATTAATTCTAAAAAGATTATTGCAACCGTGAAAATTGCGCAAACATAGATGAACTTTATTCTTGGGTCTAAGTCATGAATTGGTGAGTAAACCCTTCTAAATTTGAGTCCTTCAAAAACACTCATTCCGCTTTTTTCTCCAAAAGATTAAGCAATTTTTCCCGTGCTTCATATGTGTCGATGACTTCTCTGGGGAGTTTAAGATTGGACAGTTGTAGGAAGATTTGAGTTATTTGTGGCGGCACAATTGAGGCTTGTATCAAGATTTCAGGGTTTGTAAGTATTTTTCGGGCTTCACCATCAGCTATTATCCTACCTTGGCTCATTAATATTACTCTCGGGTGGCACTCGGCTACGAATTCCACGTCATGGGTAACGATGATTATGGTTTTTCTTTGGGTTTTCATCTGTAGGATGAACTGGAGAAGTTTCTCCTTTTGTTGGTGGTCTTGTCCTATTGTTGGTTCGTCCAATATCAGCACTCTTGGTTTCCATGCCAAAACTGAAGCTAGGGCTACGCGTTTTCTTTCTCCGCCGCTGAGCATGAATGGTGAGGTCTTTCTGTATTGTGTCAAGTCTAGAAGGTTTAGGGCCCATGTCACTCGCCTTCTTATTATGTTTTCTTTGAATCCGAAATTCTTTAATGCGAAGGCTATTTCTTCTTCAACTGTTTCGCTGAAAAGCTGTTTGTCTGCATTTTGGAAGACGAATCCAACTTTTCTAGCTAGGGTTGCGACAGTAACTTTTGTTGTCTCCGTTTCGTCAATGAATACGCTTCCTCCAGTGGGCTTCAGCAGCCCATTGAAATGTTTAATCAGGGTTGTTTTTCCAGCTCCGTTTTCTCCCATTATAGCTACAAACTCGCCATTTTTGATTTTGAGAGATACACCTTTTAGTGCTTCTACGCCGTTCGGGTACGTGAAATAGAGATCTCGTGCTTCAATCATTGACTTTTTAGTGCCTCCCTCAATACGGTTGCCATTTCGTCTGAAGATAACGGGATTATGTTGTCGAGGTTTACTTTGTCCTTCTGAAGCATCTGGTATAGGCGTGTTGGCTTTGGGATTCCTACTCCTATCAGAAGGGCCTCTTCAGAGCTCAGAATTTTGCGTGGCTCTCCGTCTAGAACAGATTTTCCATTATCCATTATGATAATATGATTTGCGTATCTTGCAGTTAGGTCAAGTCTATGTTCAACGAGGATTACGGTAATTCCGAGTTTTCTGTTCAGATCGTAAATTACTTCAAATATTTTCTTAGCGCCTAGAGGGTCTAGGAAGGATGTTGGCTCATCTAGGATTATCACTTCTGGTTGCATGGCTAGAACAGATGCTATTGCTACACGTTGTTGTTGTCCGCCGGAAAGTTCATGGGGGGTCCTTTCTCTTATGTCATATATCCCTGCAAGCTTAAGCGCCCAATTTACTCTTTTGAGCATTTCCTCTCTTTGGACTCCAAGGTTTTCAAGTCCGAATGCCACATCTTTTTCTACAGATAGAGCGAAAAGTTGGTTTTCCGGATTCTGGAAAACGAGTCCTACATGTTTTGCCAGTTCGTATATTGGTTGTTCAGCAACTTTAAGTCCAACAACTGTTACATCGCCTTTTAGTTCGCCTTGATAGAAATGTGGGATTAGCCCGTTAAAACATCGACAAAGGGTTGTTTTTCCGCATCCACTTGGACCCGTAATCAGAATGAATTCTCCTTTCTTGATTTTTATGGAAACGTCTTCGATTGATGGTTTCGTTCCGCCAGGATAAGTATACGTGAGATTCTTTGTTTCTATTATTGACATACTGTTGGTGCCTGCATACTTGTAAGCAAGTTTTTTCTCATTTAAGAGTAGCTACTTGATCATTGGTTAATTTTTCCTTTAATAATCGTAAACAAAGCTCGAGTCCGGTTTCAGTGTCCCCTGCTCCGTTGACCCCGGCGGCTGTAGAGTGACCACCACCCATACCGTGTATATATCGCCCTAAAGGTTTAGCTACATCTCTACCGAGGTGGATACCTGTGTTCTTATAGAATTCAATGTTTGAACGTAAACTAATTTGCAGATTCTTGTTTTTTTGTCCAGCCACAACTGCGACGTGGGCACCTAACTCAATTATTGCCCTCGCTGCTGAAGCTTGATAGGCGCTGACATGCGAAAATGCGATTAACCATTTGTTGATTGTTACGACTTTGATTCTTCTGGAGGCTTTTAGCCTTGCGACGCGTTCTGATAATTCCATGTGTAGGGATAGCATAGATAATGCTTCTTGGGCGTTCACACCAGCTTCAATAATTTCTCCTACTGTTTTCAGTGTGGACGAGTTGGCTATGATGAAGTGACGTGTGTCAAAGGCTATGCCTAAGAATAATGCTTTTGCCTCGTTCTCGCCAAGTTTAATACCTGCCTGTTTGAAGAAGTCATAGACGATTTCGCATGTTGATGAGGATTCTTCGTTAGTTATGTCCAGTTTTACCAGCTGTTGCGTTTCTGGGTGGGGTGCATGGTGGTCAACGACTATGATTGGCGCTCTGGAGGTTTTCACTTTTTCAGCCAAGTTATTTAATTGTTGAATTGTGTTCGTGTCTATTAGGATTATTGCGTCAGAATCTTCCACTTTAGGTTGCGTTTCGACTGTTATAGGCAGATGTTTAAGGATATGTTTTGAAAGCCTGCTTATTCCATGAGCTGCTCCAACTTCAACTTCGAGATTGGGTCTGGAGTGCTTTAGTAGGCTCTTTAAGGCGTAAGCTGAACAAATGGCGTCTGGGTCAGCATTATGGTGACATAATAAAACGACAAGTTTGGCATCTACCTTGTCGAGAATCTCCGTTATTTCATGGAATGACATTTCAATTTCCTTAAATAATTTTCAGCTGAGGTGAAGGCTTCTTTTACTGCCTCGTAGACGAGCTTTTGAACATCAATGTTTTTCATTAGTGGTGATAGTAAAACGTCAACTTCAACGGTGAGCCTCAAAGGTTTTGTTCCTTCGCTTTCCACACTTATATTTAGTTCTTCTATTCTTCTTTTAGAGATCTTTGACAGGACATATTCTCTGGCGGATTTTTCAACAATTGAGCAGAACTCTTCAACTTGTTTACCGTTTAGCTTTGGTATGCCAAGTTCCACAATTTTTCACCAAATCGTTTTGGTGCTATGAGAGAGAAACAGGGCTTAAGTCTTTTTGGAGTTTTGTCTGTAAATCTTTTAGTTGTCCTCGCAGGCGTTCTTCTTGTTTTCTAAGAACTGTAGCTCGTGTGTTTAGTAGTTCTTTTCGTTCGTCTAGGTCAGCGTTTACTTTTTCTTTTTCAGCCTTTATAAGAAGCGAACCAATAGTCTTGTATATTATTGGGTTATCTGGTAGTTTCTGTAGTTCACTTAAGGCTTGTGCGATTTCTGTTAATTCAAGATCCACCTGCTGTTTTTGGGCCAAGATTGCTTGAAGAGTTTGCTGTAGTTGTTGAAGTCTTAGTAAGCGTTCTTGGGTTTGAGGTGGAAGTTTTGAAATCTCTCCGCTCATTTTCATCCTTCCATCTGCACAGCAATACGCTAAAGTCATTAATTAAGCATTTTCTGGCCGATCAAGCATAAAACGATTTGATATCCGCTTTTCTGGTTTTGTCAATGTGAGTGTTTGGTGATAATAATCTCTGATGGTTACCGAATCTACACATTATCGGTATGTAACGTTTTTTTGTAAAATTGTTTTACCTGATGTTTTTTGTGCGTTCATGTTGCAAAATGAAATGAATAGTGTTATACTTGATGTATGGCCCGTGCCATTTTAGAGAGACGAAAACTGCATGAGAGCCAGTGGAAAAAGCATACATGTGTCCGTCGGAGTTGTCACATGTGTTTGATGGCGTTGCAGCCAATATTGATTTCCTTCTCCATAATGTGTTTTATGTCGAAGTGTTATGGTACGTCTTATGGTACGTTTTATGGATAGTCTGGACAGTCGCATGACACTTCAGAATGCTGCCATCTTAGCTCTTCACAAAAAAGGGTGTGAAACAGAAAATCTAGAAAAAATGTTTTGTTCTACTATTTCAGCATTGGCATTTTGATTCTATTTTCTTTTGCTATTCTTTGTGCTTTTTCATAGCCTGCATCTGCATGTCTCACTATGGCTGTGCCTGGGTCAGTTGTTAGTACCGTTGTTAAGCGTTTTTCTGCTTCTTTTGTGCCATCCGCCACTAAACACATGCCAGCATGGATACTGTAGCCTATGCCCACACCTCCACCATGATGAACTGAGACCCAGGTAGCTCCACCGACAGCGTTTAACAAAGCATTCAGGATAGGCCAATCCGCAATCGCATCGCTTCCATCTTTCATGCCCTCAGTTTCACGATTAGGCGAAGCAACACTTCCTCCATCTAGATGATCACGTCCGATCCAAATGGGCCCGGAAAGCTTACCGCTTGCAACCATATCATTTATTAACTTCCCAAAACGTGCCCTTTCACCAAAACCAAGCCAACAAACGCGAGCTGGTAAACCCTGAAATTTCACCTGTTTCCTAGCTTTTTGTATCCAACGACACAGTTCTTTATTATAGGCAAATTTCTTCAGAATAACATCGTCAAGCGTGTAAATATCTTCTTGGTTGCCAACAAGTGAAGTCCAACGGAAAGGGCCCCGTCCTTCATAAAACATGGGCCTAATATATCGCTGAATGAACCCTGGATAAACAAAAGCGTCCTTAAATCCAGCACTGTAAGCTTGCTGCCGCAGGTTGTTACCATACTCAAAGGTTACAGCTCCCTTCTTCAGCATTCCAACCATGGCTTCAACTTGGACACACATACTCTCATTGGCACGACGAATGTACTCTTTCGGATTGTTCTTTCTAAGAACATCCGCTTCTTCCTTAGACAAGCCAGCAGGATAATAACCATTCAATGGATCGTGTGCTGCAGTCTGATCAGTCAAAACATCTGGAATAATGTTTCGTTTTAAGAGTTGAGGATGGATCTCAGCAGCATTACCCAACAAGCCAATGCTTCTAGGAATGCCATCACGCCTAGCCTCGAAAGCCAACTTTACGGCATCATCTAAATCGTCGGTCCACATCTCCAAATAGCCATGCCTAAGCCTGCGGTCAATCATGTGCCTATCAATCTCAACAACCAACGCAACGCCATCATTCATGGTAACAGCTAAAGGTTGAGCACCGCCCATCTCGCCTAAACCAGCAGTCAAAACAAGCTTCCCCCGTAGGCTCCCGTCAAAATGCTCTTTGGCAACAGCAACAAGAGTCTCATAAGTACCTTGTAATATGCCCTGCGTGCCGATATATGCCCAAGAACCAGCAGTCATCTGTCCAAACATAATCAAACCTTTCTGTTCCAATTCGTAAAAATAATCCCAGGTAGCCCACTTGGGCACAAGCATACTATTAACTAAAAGAGCTCGTGGCGCCCATTCATGCGTCTTAAAAACAGCAACAGGCTTGCCACTTTGAATAAGCATGGTCTCGTCAGGCTCAAGCTCCGTTAAAGTCTGAGCAATGCGCTCAAAACACTCCCAACTCCTAGCAGCGCGTCCAGTCCCGCCGTAAACAATAAGTCTGCTTGGATCCTTAGCTACCTCAGGGTCGACGACGTTAAACAGCATACGCAAAATGCCTTCAATCTGCCAGTTCTTACAATGCAACTCGGGCCCAGTTAGACACTTGACAGGTTTCTCAATATTGATCAAGCTGGTTCACGATAAACCAAAACAGTAGTAACATATTATAACTTTTTGCCGTCTTGGAAATTTCGTTAGACTTATTGACTGCTCATCCGGAGATCAATCTAATGAGGAGAGCAGCAATGGTCTTAATGGCTTTTATTACATTCTAGTTGCCACGTAACACATCCACATTCTCCTCAGGTAAGACACCAGTACGGCCTACCAGAGTTTTTTGGAAGCTGATTATCCAATGCTCGGATGTCGACAACAACAATTCTCGCAATGTTCACCGGAACAACCTCCAGCATAATGGCATAACTGGCTATAGTATTCGCGAGAAAGCAAGAAAATAACGAATCGTTTTCTCTTCATTTGAAGAAGGGGGTCCATGTCGATTTTTCCTCTTTGTCAAATACCAATCTTCCATTTTTTATTACTTTATCTACTAGATTCACACCGAAGCTGTAGCCGAGAAACTTGTGATTAGGTATCTCCAAAATAATGATGTCAGCTTTTTTTCCAGCTTCTAAACTACCAATTTCAGTGGCTCTGTCTAAAGCGTGGGCAGCGTTAATCGTGGCTGCTGTTATGGCTTCCGCAGATGTCAACTTCATGAAATGACAAGCAAAGGCAATAACTAACTGCTGACTCTGAACCCAACAACTCGGATTAAAATCAGTACCCAAAGCCACAGGAACCCCGAAACTAATCATTTTTCTGGCATCAGCATACCGTCCTGTCATAAGGCTGAAGGCTGCTGCTGGAAGCAGAACAGCAATCATTCTTTTTTCAGCTGCAGCCTTAATTCCATCATCAGAAGAGAAAAGGAGATGTTCAGCAGAGATAGCCCCAACATCAGCGGCCAGTTCAGCACCGCCTAACCTGCTCAATTCATCAGCGTGTACCTTAAGTTTCAAGCTGTGATTTTTACCGGCAACCAAAACCTGCCTAGACTGCTCCAAACCGAAAACACCTCTTTCACAAAAAACATCACAAAATTCTGCAAGTTTCTGTGCAGCCACCCGTGGAATCATCTCTTTTACAACTAGGTTAACGTACTCTTGCGGATTATTAATGTATTCGCGTGGAACAGCGTGAGCGCCCAAGAAAGTTGGAATAACGTCAACAGCGTGTAACTGATTCAAACGTTTCATAACCCTTAAACTTTTCAATTCGTCTTTCACAGTTAAACCATAACCGCTCTTGGTTTCAACGGTCGTCGTGCCATGCTCCAACATAACGTCCAAAGTTCTAAATCCAAGTTCTACAAGTCGATCAACAGTAGCCCTACGAGTTTCCTTGACAGTCTTCAGAATTCCGCCGCCAGCACCTAAAATCTCCATGTAAGAAGCCCCTTCAACCCTCATCTGAAACTCGTCCTCTCGCGAACCAGCGAAAACAATATGAGTATGCGGGTCAACAAAGCCAGGCATGACGATTTTTCCGTTGGCATTTATCACGTTTCCAGCCTTAAAAGCTGCCTTGATCTCCGATGTTTTCCCGACAGCAACTATCTTGCCATCCGTAACTGCCAAACCACCCTTACGTATTATTCCTAGATTTCGCATTTGCTTGCCAGTGCGAGGTTTTCCACTGCTGCCTTCTATCGTGAGAAGTTCGTTAGCATTAACTACAAGCAGGTCTACCCTTTCTTTTTTTGCTTTTTTCCTCCTTTTCTTAGTGAGAACCATATTTAAGCCACTTGGTATTCTTCGCTCTTATGCAGCAACACAACCTTAATGTTTGATTTAGCCTCCACCTTCTTTTTGAATTCTTCTGGATCTGTGTCCCAGCGGTGCATGGGTATGGCAGCTCTGGGTTTGATCGCCAATGCCGCCTCAGCCGCCTCAGAGTTATCCATAGTGTAGGTGCCGCCACTGGGGAGCAAAGCTAAATCTACATGTTCAAGCTGTCGCATTTCAGGAATGAAGTCTGTGTCTCCAGCGTGGTAGACTGTTTTACCTTCAGCAGTTATTAAGTAGCCAACTCCTGACCCTTTAGGGTGAAAGGGATTTCCAGGTGACCTAAAACGTTTATAGTTGTAAGCATCAACTGCTTTGACCCTTATGCTATCAACCATTATCTCTTCTCCGGGTTTCAGTGTCTTGACACTTCCCTCAATCTTTGAAACACAATCATCAGGAGCAATTATCACTGTATCTGCCTTGCGAACTTCTTCGATTTTAGATGTGTCACAGTGATCAAAATGGGAGTGCGACACAAGAACTAAGTCTGCTTTTTCAGAATAGTCACCCTCATAAGGATCCACATAAACTGTTTTTCTTTCAGTTTTTATTTGAAAACTTGAGTGTCCAAGCCATTTAATCGTAAGAGTCATTTCAAACATCCTTCTCTGTCTATGTTATGTTGATGTATTTATCTTGAACGATCAAGCTTAACCGTATTCCGAAGCTAAAAGATTAATACCGAACTCACAATTCTACTCTGGGATTTTGATTGGACCGTAATATCACAAAAAATGTTAAACTTGTTGAACTCTTCAAAGAGGGACTGGCGTTTTCGAAACTGAAGTTCAGGTACTCTACTGAAGAGCACTACGCAGTGACGATCCTTCGCAAAGAAGACGGATGGGAAATCAAGCTGGTTCTGGAAGTTTTGCCAAACCTGATCGAGAAGCGGTTCGAAGGTGGACTTTTCCAAGAATTTGTTGATGAACCACGTGTTTTTGCTGCTGAATTTGAAGGCGAACAAATAGGATGGATAGAACTGGGTTTTCATAAGTGGAACAACAGAATGCGTATCTATGAGCTTTTGGTGAAGGAAGGATTTCGTCGCAAAGGAATAGGTAGGATTCTAGTGGATCACGCTATAGAGCTGTCAAGAGAGAGGGGTGCAAGAATGTTAATTGTGGAAACTCAGAGTTGTAACGTTCCAGCGATAAAATTCTATCTTAAAAATGGATTCGAACTAATTGGTTATGACATCGCTTCTTACTCTAATGAAGACATAAAAACAAAAAAAGTTAGGCTGGAATTCGGATTGAGACTCAAATAACCTGTTGACGTCCAGCTGTTGGTCTTAAATCTGCTTTTTCCACCACGTCATGCACAGCCATTTCCAACACGCGGTTTTCAGGTAGGTTATCAATTTTCAGATAGTATGCTGCGATGTCAATCAAGGCCTTTAATGGAGCCATACCGCAGAATTCTGAACCAGTTATTGGCACGTTATAACGGGCAGCTTCCACCTTAAGCAGTTCGAAAACACGGTAGAGCGGCGTCTTCTCAAAATCACTTATGCTCATACCAATCTGTGTAATGTTCTTCTCAGGGATAAAAACAGCCATTGCCTTAACATTTGAGAAACCCCCTTTCTTTGCGTGCAAAGCCTTGGCAATCTTCTTGGCCACCTTCAAATTGGCAGTACCCAAATTCACATTGAAGCCAGCCATAATCTTACGAGCACCAGTTATCGTTGCACCAGCCTTAGGATGAGCCTTAGACGGACCAAAATCCGGTTTGCGTTCAGGTTTGCTAATCATCTCAGCCAGTTGCTCATAGTCACCTTTACGTATCCAATCCAAATCTTTACGCTGAGGTTTTGTTGCTGCCTCGCCATAAAGATATACTGGAATACCGTACTTCTCAGCTAAGGTTTTTCCGAATTCCCTCGCAAGTTCGACGCATTCCTCCATCTTAACGTTTTTTACAGGTATGAAAGGAACAACATCGACAGCCCCGATACGTGGATGCTGCCCCTTGTGTTTTCGCATATCGATCAGTTCAACAGCTTTGGACGC
Source organism: Candidatus Bathyarchaeota archaeon (assembly GCA_030672475.1). GTDB lineage: Archaea > Thermoproteota > Bathyarchaeia > Bathyarchaeales > Bathycorpusculaceae > SOJA01. The sequence continues at coordinate 21,174 of DAOVGI010000013.1, read as the reverse complement.
AGCGTTCAACATCGCTTTAAACACTGATTGTTTGCTGCCGACAAAGGAAACAACAAGCCTGTTGTAATAATCGTCGTAAGTGTAGTCTAAGATGAAGGCATTTTCAGTTTTCTGAATTTCATTAAGAACTGTCTCCACCATTTTTTGGTCTGAAGTGCTGAAGTTGGGGACGCACTCAACAATTTCCTTCAACCTACATCCTTCCTTCAATTATTTATGTGAAGCTCGTAATAGAACTACTTAGAAACGAAGGATTTATGTCTTATTCGCGTGAATCTAGCAAACTAGGAATATTTGAAAGGGGAACGGCAATATGCACTCAGAAATCGATTTCGAGGTTCCTACATGGAATCAAGTATATGAAATGCTTTTAAGTTTAGCTGAAAAGATCCGAAAAAACGGAATTAAATTCGACGTGATTGTCGGTGTTTCGCGTGGAGGTTGGCCTCCAGCTAGAGTGCTTTCAGACTTGTTGGACAATCCAAATCTTGCGAATGTTAAAGCTGAATTCTACTTAGGAGTTGCAGAGACAAAAGGATTCCCTACGCTAAGCCAACCGGTTTCTGCTCCTGTTGCAGGTAAAAAAGTGCTCATCGTAGATGAGATCGCTGACAGTGGAAAAAGCCTGAAGCTTGTGAAGGAACATGTCATCAAAGAGGGTGCTACTGAAGTTAAAATAGCTACCATTTATTACAAACCTTGGAGCATCATTATACCGGACTACTATGAAAAAGAAACAGGTTGTTGGATAGTTTTTCCTTGGGAAATTAAGGAGACTATTCGGAAAATTGTTAGGAAAAGTGGAGAAAAGAGAGAGTTCATAGAAGAGGAAACTTCCAAGCTCGTAAAGGCTGGAACACCCGCAGAACTTGTCAGAAGGTTTTTGAAGGAGATTCTGAGGGAGAGAATTGCTGAAGCAGATTGAAGAATCCGGAAAGCATGTTGCCATAGTCGGTTTTGCAGATGTTAAGATCAAGAATGCTGAAGAGCTTCTCAAAAAGATGCGTAAAGGAAAAACCTCAAACGTGGAAATTCAATTCTTTGATGCGAAATTTGTGGCCACGTGGCAACACCTTTACTTTGCTGCTTTGAATGCGTTAACAGCTTTCAAGAACGAGGAGAACATTTCAAAAAGCTTGGCAATGGAAGCATTGCTCTACGCTTCTGCACAACGTCAGATACGAAAGGCAGTGGGGTTCCTCGGAATTAAACCCGGTTCATCCGAAATAGCGGTGTTGATAATCGGAGAAAAACCAGAATCGGTAAAATCAGCTTTATCAATGGTCTCTCAAAATCTTGCAGCTAAACGTGATGACACAGTTCTCAATTTATCAAAAGAAAAGACAACAGTCATTATACAGGATTTCGGATTTTCAGATGTGGAACTGGAAACTGTAACGACGAAAGACTGTTTGGAGACAGCTCTAATATATCTCGTTATCGAACGAATGGCGCTACTGGCAACTCAGCATTAGCCTAGCCTACAGCATTTTTTCTTTCATAACAGATAAAACATCACTAGGTTCTGTCACTGACATTCCGGTTAACCCACCTACGACCTCAACCAACAGGGTTTTATCAGGGTTTTTCAGGTTAACCTTCCTTTCTATGTTAACTACTGTTGCCCTAATGATGTCCCGACTCGACATTTCTGTGAAACGTTTTTCAATTGTAACACGAAATGTTTCGTTTTCACCTATTTTGGAGCTTAACTCTGTGGCTGCACATTTGATTTCAGCGAGGTCTGTGAGGACAACCTTCTCAATTGGAATTACTCTCAACGTATAGCGGAATTCGTAAGGACGTTCGTATAGGATTTTTCGAAGTTTTTCGATGACTATAAATGGATTGAAAGGCGTCTTCACAGTAATTAACCCTGAAACACCTGTCTTTTCAATTGCTGTCGCTGAACAGCCTATCTCTCCCAGCAAATACCGCGACTCGGAGCAAGCGTCATCTTCGTTTCCCCGTGAAGTGGTAACTAAAAGATTAAAATCTCTTAACATGATTTCACCCTGTTCGCTTTTCTTCTGATGAATTTGGCATAAACCAGTTTTGGTCAGTGCAGGTTAGTGGCTTTCTCATAGCTTATGGCTCTTAGCCGTCGCCTCACATCATCCCAAGGTAAATGTTTGACTACAAAGATTTATCTATTTTGATTATCGTATGCATTAGGCTTAAATTCCAGCTATGTGAGTTTAATTATTCTGCCTGCGTAGAGGAAACAGGGTTGAGTGAAGTTCGGAAACCTGTGATTGTTGTTCATGGTGGGGCTGGATTTTGGAACCCGGAACGTAGCCAACAAGGTATGGAAGGCGTTGAAAACGCTGCAAAAACTGGTTTCGGAATATTGAAGCGCGGTGGAAGTGCGCTTGACAGCGTTATAGAGGCTGTAGCTATAATGGAGGATGAAGGCGCGTTTAATGCTGGTTATGGTTCAAGCCTGAACATAGCGAAACGTGTTGAGATGGAGGCATCAATTATGGACGGGAAGACACTGCAAGCTGGTGCTGTCGGGCTTCTAAAGGATATTAAGAATCCCGTTCGTTTGGCAAGAATTGTGATGGAGAAAACAGACCACGTTTTTGTCGTAGGTGAAGGAGCGGAAAAACTCGCTGAAATGTTTAATCTTAAGAGAAGAGAACCTACCACTGACCTCAGACTAAAATATTATGAAAGGCAGAGAAAAGTATTGCTTGAAGGAAAATCTAAACTGCCAAAGTTAGCTGGCATAATTAGAAATCATCCTGATTTGTTCGGGTTTGAAACCGTGGGAGCAGTTGCTTTAGATAAGGAGGAAAACGTTGCGGCGGCAACCTCTACTGGAGGGCTTTCGTTGAAGCTTCCTGGGAGAATTGGAGATTCACCGTTAATTGGGTGTGGCACGTATGCGGATAATCAGGTGGGATCGTGTTCAGCCACAGGCGTTGGGGAAATAGCAGTGAGGCTTGTGTTGGCGAAAACTGTCTGTAATTCTATGGGTAACCGAAAATCAGCTCAGGAGGCTGTTGAGTTTGCGATAGATCTTGTTAATCGTAGAATACCTGATGCTTACAATTCTATGGGGTTAATTGCGGTTGACGTTTATGGAGGAGTTGGGGCTGCACATAATTCACGAAACCTATGTTGGACTTATATTACGCCTGAGACACAAGAGCCCGTGACTTCTCTAACGGCAAAAATTTTGAAATAGAATACTGGAAAACACGGCAAATGTGCTGAGTTGATTCTATTTCAGGTAATTGACGAGAAAACGGATAAAAGTTGACAGGTGAATCTATCAAGTGACGAGACTGAAGAACTTGAAAAACATATGAAGGAGGGGTACATATGGAAGTAGAAGGGTGGAATCCGATTTTGAAGCAAGAATCTTTGTTGCTTCCAGGATTTTTTTAGCATGCTCTTGTCTCAACTTCCGATGCTTATGTTTATAACTTGCCAAGTATTGACCAAATCGTTGCCGGATCAACTATGACAAGGGTAGCTGTGTTACAAGCTGACAAGTGTAAACCGAAACGGTGTGATAGAGTTTGTCATCGCTTCTGCCCAATGGTGAGAAGTCATCGAGAAGCAATACGGTTTGAACATGGCAAAGCAGTGATTGTGGAGTCCCTTTGTTCTGGATGTGGAATCTGTGTAAAGAAATGTCCTTTTAAGGCCATTTCTATAGTTAATCTTCCAGACGAGTTGGAAATGGAATGCAGTCACCGTTTTGGACAGAACGCCTTCAAACTTTATAGGCTTCCGACGCCTTCACCAGGCACAGTTTTAGGTTTACTCGGACAGAACGGAATAGGTAAGACTACAGCACTTAAGATACTGTCCAACGAGATCAGTTTAAACCTTGGAAACTTCGAAAATCCGCCCAACATGGACGGAATAATCAGGCATTTCAGAGGTTCTACACTTCAAGATCACTTTAAAAGGATCAAAGAGGGGAAACTCACTGTTTCCCATAAACCCCAGTATGTAGATAAAATTCCGAAGGCCGTCTCAGGGAAAGCTGGAGAACTGTTGGAAAAAGTCGACCAGAGAGAAAAGCTTGATGAGGTTGCAGTTCAGCTTGAACTTAAGCAGCTTTGGAATCGTCCTCTTGAAGTTTTAAGCGGAGGAGAGCTACAGCGAGTGGCAGTGGCAGCAGCTGTATGTCGTGAAGCAGATGTATACTTTCTTGATGAACCGTCAAGTTATCTGGATGTGAAGCAGAGACTTGAGGTTGCCAGAGTCATAAGAAGCCTAAAGAAAGATGAGAAAACAGTGATAGTATCTGAGCATGATCTGGCGATAATAGATTACTTGTCGGATCAAATATGCGTTTTTTATGGGGAGCCTGGAGTTTATGGCATTGTATCTCATGTGCATGGCGTTAGAACAGGCATTAACATTTATTTGCAAGGTTATATTCAAGACGAAAACGTTAGGTTCAGAAAAGAATCTATACTATTTCATGAGAAACCGCCTACGACAAGTTTTGTGGGTGGCGAAACATTTTTGGAATGGAGGCGAATAAAGAAAACATACGAAGGGTTTAAACTCGTTGCGTATTCTGGGGAGATAAAAAGGGGAGAGATCATAGGTATTCTGGGACCTAATGGCATAGGTAAAACCACTTTTGTGAAGATTTTGGCGGGGATTGAAACGATTGATGATGGAAGAAAATTCGCGGAGTTAGAGGTGAGTTATAAACCACAATACATTTCAGCAGAGTATGAGGGAACAGTCCAAGAACTCTTAACGAAGATTGCCAAGGAAAGATTTGGTTCAAGCTGGTATAAGACGGAGATTCGCAAATCTCTAAGAATAGACCCGCTTTTGGATAGAAATGTGGTTGAACTAAGCGGAGGAGAACTGCAAAGAGTTGCGATTGCAGCTTGCCTATCCAAGAAGGCTGAACTTTATCTGCTTGATGAGCCGAGCGCCTACTTGGACGTGGAAGAAAGGTTGAACATGGCACGGGCCATTCGCAGAGTTGTTGAAACACACAACGTCACAGCGTTCGTCGTTGAGCACGATGTTGCCACACAAGACTTCATAGCTGACCGCTTGATGATCTTCACCGGAGAACCTGGGGTTGAGGGAAAAGCGAATCCGACGACTAGCCTAAGGAATGGGATGAACATGTTCTTGAAGGAGATGGAAGTAACTTTCAGAAGGGATCAAGATACTAAGAGGCCGAGAGTTAACAAGGAAGGGTCAAAGCTTGACAGATTTCAAAAAGAGATCGGAGAATATTATTACGTACGTTCATCAGAGACTTGATACAAAATATTTATGATTTTACAGAAAAACCCACAACGAAAATTGTTACGGTAAAGGCGAGAGAGGGTAGATTCTTGTTTGAAATTGTTGAAGTGACAACTCGGAGAGTTGTTGCCTTATTCATTTTGGAAAATAGGTAAAATCGACTGAAGAATTGGAGTTAAATTAAAGAGTCAGCAGAGCATATCGTAAAAGTAATTTGCGTCAGAGAGGGTGTTGGTGGAGGTTTAAGTGGCTAGGACAACCTTTGAGGAGATAAGTGCTGCGGATTTCTTCTATCGTAACAGGGAGATTGCGGGATTTACAAACCCCTCTCGAGCCATTTTTGCAGCTGTAAGGGAGCTTATAGAAAATAGTTTAGATGCCGCGGAAACCTTGAAGATACCGCCTGACATTTATGTTAGACTTTCCTTTGCAGACGAAGCAGGCTTGGAAACAGGGGTCTATACGTTGAGAGTTGAAGATAATGGCATAGGAATTCTCCCAAGACACATACCTTCAGCTTTTGGTCAAGTGCTTTACGGTTCGAAATACAAGCCGAAGCAGCAGAGAGGAACTTTCGGCTTAGGTGGAAAGATGGCGATTCTATATGGACAGATCACAACCCATCAGCCTGCACGCATAATTTCGAGCACAGGTATGTCCAAAATCTACGCGTATAAGCTTAGGATCGACATTCAGAGAAATAGACCACTCATACTTGATAGAAAGGTACTTATTAATAAGGAGAGATGGCGTGGAACAATAGTCCAGTTCAGCCTTGAGGGTGACTATGGTAGGGCTATGCCTAAAATTCTGGAATATTTTAAGCAGACAGCTATGGTAAATCCTTATGCGAACCTCACTTTTGTTGACCCTAAAGGCAGGTTATACAAGTTCACCAGAGTTACTGAGGAGATGCCTGATCCGCCGAGGGAAACTTTGCCTCACCCATATGGCGTTGACGTGGAGCTTCTTCAGCGCCTAATACAAGTGACGCCATTTCGGAGCATGCTTGAATTTATGAAAAACCATTTCCACAGGGTTGGTGAAATCACTGCGAACAAATTCTTGAAGTTCAGCAACATAAGTCCTTCTAAGAACCCTAAGAAACTTTCCCACGGGGAAGTCGTCAGGTTAATGCGTATGCTGAAAAAGTTCGGCGAGTTCTTGCCGCCAGACGCGAGTTGCCTATCACCTTTGGGTGAAGAGTTGTTAAGGGCAGGCATTTCGAAGGAGCTGAAGCCCGAGTTTGTAGCTGTCCGCCAACGTAGACCATCAGCTTATGCTGGCCATCCCTTTATTGTTGAGGCGGCAGTTGCCTATGGTGGAGAAATTCCGAGGAGAGGAAGCTTCTTGATTCATCGCTTTGCCAACAGAATACCATTACTTTATGATGAGGCAAGCGATGTCTCAACGATCGTGATGAACAACATGAATTGGCGAAGGTACAAGGTTACACCTGACATGCCCATCGTCATAGCGGTGCACATTTGCAGCACGAAAATTCCATACAAAACTGTTGGAAAGGAATTTATTGCTGATAGACCGGAAGTTAGAAGAGAAATAGCCAATGGGCTGCGAGAAGTTGCACGCCGACTTCAACGCTTCCTGACTAGAAAGGAGCATGCACACACGGAACAGAAAAGACTTGACATTTTTACTAGATATCTGCCAAAAATAGCCAAGTTCTCAACGCAGCTTGCTGGCAAGGATAAAAGTCCAGATATAAAAAGACTCCTGAGGAGCGTGAAGAGGTTTGGAACGTAGGAAACAGAAAAGCGTGATTATAGAAAGGAAAAAAGAGGTACTGGCAAGTTTAGAAAAGTTCGGGCTCAAAACTTATGATCAGCTCGATAGGGGATATTTTCCTTCTATAGAGATGCCGAGCCGTTCAACAGAAAACATATGTTACGACCCCCAAGCAAGACAGTATATTTTGGGAGACAGAAAAGTTCGGAGGAATGCCCGAAACATACGTCATATAAGACCTTTCACGCAGCTTGTTTGGACGGCATTGTTTTCTCATGAACTTACTTCTCAACGTAAAACGTCAACACTGAGAGATGTTTATTATTCTGCGCAGGCATACGAGATGAAATTCAAAGATCAGCAAGAATCAAACAACATAATTACAGATTTGGAAACGGTTCTAGGATTATCTAGGGAAGATTTTAACATTTTTCCGGAGGAACGTTCAGCGGTCTTCGGTGACCTAACAATAGAATACACAGTGCCTGGATATGAAGGAAAAACATTGAATTTAACCTCTCACCCCGACGGTGTCATGATTGGACCAGCTCTAACCTCATCAGAGTTCGTGAAAACAACAGCGGACAAGGTCATAGCCATAGAGAAGGGCGGCTTGTTCACACGGTTTGTAGAGGAGAACGTGCACAAGAAGTTTAATGCCGTACTTGTTTTAACATCTGGACAAGCCCCGAGGGCAACACGTCACTTTATTAGAAGGCTTAACAGAGAACTAGAACTTCCAGCCTACATCTTTACAGATGGTGACCCCTGGGGGATGCACATAGCCATGGTGATTATCTCAGGTTCTGCAAACGCTGCTCATCTAAGGGAACTGACGACACCAGATGCTAAATGGAGTGGAGTCTGGGCAACAGACATTGTCGATTACAAGTTGCCGACGGATCCGCTGGATGAAGTGGACATAAAAAGGCTTTATGAGTTACAAAGAGATCCACGTTATAAGGACGCATTGTGGCAGAGAGAAATTAAGACTTTTCTGAAAATAAGAAGGAAGGCGGAGCAAGAGGCCTTCAGCAGGTACGGCTTGACTTATATTGTGGATGAGTATTTGCCGGCAAAGCTGGAAGGAACGAGCTGACGTTTGTTTTTTTAATTCTTAGTGGTTTGAGTGCAGTTTGCATGATTTTGGGTCAGGAGCACTGAGATTTTTCTTATGGACAAAGTCTTTCGTCTTGTTTGTTGTGCCAGTTGTGCGGTATGCTGGCACTTGTATTTTTGTTGTACATGTGTACAAAAAGGTTTATTAAATATTAATATTTGATATAGATTCAAAAGCGTTAAGAAGGAAGAACTTTGGTCGATTTTATGTGTGCAACGTGTGGCGAGAGTTTTCAGACGCCGGTTTTGGCAGAGTTTTCTGTGGGCGGTAACGTTCAGGAGTACTATGCGTGTCCCCGTTGCTTGACTCAAGTCAGAGAGTTAAACGGGAAGAAAAAAGAGAGTGGAAAGACCTCAACATTGAACGGAATTGCCGCGAAAAGAGTTGAAAAGCTTGACAGTGTCGTGTGCAAACACCATTTTGGATATTTGAAGAATAGGCAGAAGAATGAGCCCATTCCTGATGAATGTTTGGTATGTCACAGGATGATTGAATGCATGCTTCGCTAGGTAATAACCAACTCCGTCATGACATGAAGTCTCTCACAAAACGGGCATATACTGCTACTTCTAGCTTGAATGTACAAATTAGATAACCAAGAAAAAATCTTAGGCTAAACCAACACAAAAGCTGGGATGATTTTTTTATTCATTTTAATTCAGTGCTGCCTTATCGCCTAGAAGAATGAGCCAATGCCTCTCGGGTCACATGCGAAGTGCCTCTATATCTTCTGAATCCAATATTTCTGTCGTATTTACCTGTGAACTTTTGGATTTTCAGAAATGATGATTAACGTGTAACTGACTTTCGCAACTCTCAAATTTGCGGTGTAAGAAGCGTTATGGACTCATATTGTTGCGAGTCCAACTGGTGGTAGAACACGTTTGATCGACGTTTTTGCCATTTTAACTGCAATTTTAATTGTTTGCCTTATCCCTTTTTGTGCTGTATCTGTTGTCAACCGAAAATCATGTGCACCATTAACTAATATTCTTACACTAATTCTGTGCCAGTGATCTATAGTGCCACTATGCACCTTACCCTTGGCAACTATTATGAACTCATAGGAGTGCTCTTTCAGGTTAACGTCAAGATAGTCAGCACAAAGTTTGGGAACACGTTCGCCTCAAGCAAGGCTAAATCATCTATATACTCTGCTCCATCAAAGTAACATGCGTCCTTTTTAGATTTTAACTTAAAAGTTTTTGCGAAGTATCTGCCTTTTTGTAAAAAACGTGTCTAAACGCGATGTTTGAGCGAAGATTTTCTATCAAAAAACAATGGAAAATTTTTTATCTATCATCATTAGAAACCATGGTTGATAAGAATACTGGAGAAAAATTAGATGGCTAAATGTCCGAAATGTGGAACAGACGTTTCCAAACCGAGAAAATCATGGAAAATGGCTGGTCGTCCAGACAAACAAGGAAAGAGAATGCAGCTGGAAATCGGGCTTTTTGACTGTCCCAAATGTAAGAAGTCCTTCCGAGTAGTGCTGAGCAAAAAGAAGATTTAAACGTCCGAATGCTGGCTGTCATGTACCGAAAGTACAGAAGAAACAAAATGTCTGTCCGGAATGTGGGATATTCGTGAAGGAACCATATAAAACATGGGAACTTGTGCCTCCATTTCCAGACAAAAAAATGCGAGTAACAGTGGTAACGCTCGGTATGTATGAATGTCCTGAATGTGACAAAAATTCAGAGCTGTTGTAAACAAATTGAACTGGGTTCAGAAGGCATAGAGCTTCAAGATCACTCGCTTCCTTCCCCTATTTTTCATAAATTAACCGTTAAGTTTTAAAATGTAAAAGACTATGTCAACAAAGCGCGTCCCTAATAGAGGGAGTAATGTTGACAATCGATACGTTCAAAAAAATTTTGGAAAACGAATACATCGAAATGGCGGTGACTATACTCTTAGTTATTGCAATAGTGTTTGGATTCTGGTATGGCTCACAACTTGTACTGAATACACCGAATCCAGCATTGGCTGTAGTCTCTACAAGCATGCAACCGACGTTAAATGTGGGAGACTTGATAATAGTTCAGGGAGTAGACCCAGCTCATATAAATGCTCAATATACGACAGGAGATATAGTTGTTTTTGAACATCCTAAAACAGGAGACCTTATTGTTCACAGAGCAGTTAAACTAGAGAACAGAAGCGACGGTTATTGGATTACAACCCACGGGGACAACAATCGCCCAAGTGAAGAAAGTTTTCATGAGTCTGATCTTATCGGCAAAGTAGTAGCGAAGATTCCTTACATAGGCAACTTTACTTTGATCATTCAAGCTCTAGGAGACATTTACTTCTTCATTGTTTTAATGATTATTTTGGTTGCCATTTTCCTAACATTTTCTTTAGGTGCTGGTGGCGAAGAGAAATCTAATAGAAAGAAGCAGAAACATGAGAACTGGAAGTTGTTCGGAAAACTCGACATCGGGATAATCTATCTTCTGATTGAAATTTTACTCATCATAAGCTTTATGGTTTTCAGTTTATGGGGGGCTTTGACTTTTTGGCAACCTGGCGCCAAACCGCAGCAGTATGTAGCTATTCGCGGAATGTACTCTGATTTGCAGTATTATGGGAGTTTTAACAAAAGTTATAACAACGTTGAGGAAGCGTTTCTGTCTCAGAATTTCTTTTCGTATAGGATTGATTGCTTAGTAGATGGTGTCACACGACCAGGTGTTCCAACGTTCTCATGGGCTCAAGCTTCAGTTTTCATTCTTCTGATACTCAGCGCTTGGATAATGGTAAACTTTTTGAAACGAAGAAAAACCCTAGTGCCAAAAACTGAAACTTGAATCTATATAAACAAAAATGCCGTCTAGGGCAGGTATCTCCTATTACAGAGGTTACGTTTACAGAAACTTGCGGAATGTTACTTAAAAAAAGTTTTCGAGTGTTTCTTTTCCAGCACGTGCGATGATGCAATGTCAGAAGAGCTTTTTGTCTGCAAGTTTTTCTTGAAGTTGGGCATGTTGCCGTTTTCATACACGACTCCTCCGGCATACACTTAATAATCCCGATAATTATCTTGCAAATCACGGAGTTAATAATTCCATTTCTCAGGTAAAAAGGCTGAAGGCAAAGAAGGAGACGAGTTGGGAACGCTTGAACCTAAGGCTTTATAAAGGGTAATCAAAGATTTTGGGTCAAAAGAAGTGATGCCATGCCGAAGGTTGAAGCATATACATATATAAGAATAGAAAATGTTGTTGCCTCTGCAACCCTTAATCAGAAAGTTGATTTGAATGCTGTTGTCAAGAGCTTTCCGGGTGTGGAGTATCATCCAAAGCAGTTTCCAGGGCTTGTATTCAGATTGAAAAGACCGAAGACAGCAACCTTGATTTTTAATTCTGGAAAAATGGTGTGCACAGGAGCTAAATCCGAAAAGGAATCTCGCAGGGCAGTGAAGAAGGTGGTTAAAGAACTGAAAAAGGGTGGAATAATCATTATTGGCAAACCGGAAATGAAAATCCAGAACATCGTTGCTTCTGCGAGTTTGGGTGGGCTGATAGACTTGGAGAAAGCGACATACTCATTAGGAAAAACAATGTACGAGCCTGAACAGTTTCCGGGATTGATATACAGAATGGCTGAACCTAAAGTTGTTATTTTGTTGTTTGCAAGTGGCAAACTGGTTTGTACAGGGGCAAAACGGGAGCAAGACGTTTACGATGCAGTGCACAAGCTCCACGGGATATTAGAAGAAAAAGATCTTATATTTTACAAATAGATTGTAACCATAAATCAGTTTCTATGCTTTCATTTTATCCCTTTTTGATCTGTTTCACAATTATTTCCAATTGTGATTCATCTATCGCTCCAATTTCATATAGTTTGTTAGCAGTTTCACTCATCTTAAGGAGTGAATGGAGTCTGATTCCCTTTCTATTGAGCTTTTTCTTTCCTCCCTCTTCCCTATCTAGAAGCACTACAACGTCTGTTGTCACTCCACCTTCAGCTTCTATCGCTCTTGCTGCCTCTATAAGAGATAGACCTGTTGTGATCAAATCGTCAATTAGCAAAACCCGGTCTCCAGGTGCAAGAATTCCTTCAACTCTTCTTTGTCTTCCATGAAGTCGGACGCCTTTGCGGATGTAGAGGAACGGTTTCTTCAAGTTGTGGGCGATTAAGGATGCAAAGGGTATGCCAGCTATGGGAATGCCGGCGGTTCTGTCAAAGTTCTTTAGGCCTATTTCTCCCTTGATGAAATCTGATTGTGCAATGCAGATCTTTTGGAAGGCGTCTGGGAAGCTTGGAACTATTCTTAGATCTATGTAGTATGGACTCATTTTTCCACTTGTGAGTTTGAAGGCTCCGAATCTTAGGGCGCCTATTTTATTCAGAATTTTGCAGATTTCAGTTTTTATGGCTTCTCTGCTTTTTTCCTCTGGCAATGTTTCACATCCTCTTGGAGACTTGGTAAATCTTCCCTACTTCAGGGATTAGGCATTTAACGTTTGGCACATCTTTCTTCAGTAGTTCAGCGAACTTGTTCATGTCTGCTGTCGAGCCTGTGTGATAGGGAACAGCCACTTTGGGTTTTGTTAACCTAGCAATTTCAACTCCAGTTTCCGGTGACGTTTTAGGCGCGATTCCAACGGTGCAGAAGACAACATCAGGTTTTTCTCTTTCGCCTATTGCTGCCATCTCTGGAAATGGCAAACTGTCTGATGTGTGATATACTCTAACCCCGTCTTCGCTTGTGATTATTAAGGTTATTGGCGTGGCTGCTTGTGTATGGTTACTTTTTTCAGCCTTTATTGTGACTTCTCCAAACCTGATTTCTGAGCTTGGTTGGATCTCTTGCAATTTTTCTGGGGGAATTGTGTTTTGCAGTTTTCTCGTTGATGTTGGGTCAGCTATGACTGTGCACTGTGTGAGCTTTTGGATATTTGAAATAAGCGGCTGATCTAGATGATCGTAGTGTTCATGTGTAATTAGAATCGCGTCAACGTTTTTGAAGTTTCGAGGTTTTACATCCACGGGATCCGTGACTAATGTTTTTGAGGGGGTTTTAATCGTTACTCCAGCGTAGCGGTTAAGCCACACAAACAATATTTCGTTTTTGCCGGGTTTTTTTGTTTTAATTGACATTTTCATCAACACTGATAATTATCGCGTATAGGTTTAAAGAATTTATGCCGTTGTGGTGTAGTGGTTTGTTTCCGATTCTTTTCCGTCTTAATAACGCTTAATAGTTGCTGTTAATGTGTTTCATATTCAAGTGATGTTCCATGGTCGACGTGTGGCTTCCTTACGGGAAAGCAGAGGTTTGCGTGAGGATTCCAACTCGAAATTTTTTGGGCGTAATCAAGCCAGTAGATAAACTTGGGGCACCGAACTCTGGGGCAGAGATTGAAAGGGCGCTAAAGGAGCCTGTGGGCACTGAAACTTTAAGCGATATTGTTAAGCCGGAACATAAAGTGGCAATAGTTGTGGATGACGCAACTAGATCTGCCCCAAGCAACCTTATGGTACCGCCGATACTTGACGAGTTAGCCAAGAAATATGTTAAGGATGAAAATATAACCGTTATTTTCGGGTGTGGTACACACAAGAAAGTTCCACGTGAAGAAGCTGTAAGACTGTTAGGCGAAGATGTTTTCAACCGTGTAGGAGTTGTCAGCCACGATTGCGAGTCTCAAGACTTGGTTTATTTAGGTAAGACTAGGAAGCATGGGACAAAAGTTTATTTGAACCGTGTTTTTGCCGAGGCGGATGTCAAAATCTTAACTGGAGACATAGGCTTTCACTACTATGCTGGTTATGGCGGAGGAAGAAAAAGTGTTTTACCTGCAGTTTCTGGTGAAGAAACAATCAGGCATAACCACGCCATGCTTTTGCAGTCTAAAGCCAAAACAGGAATCTTGGAAGAAAACCCTGTGCATGAGGATATGGTTGAAGCGGCAAGACTCGCTAAGGTGGATCTTATACTGAATGTTGTAATGAACAGGGAGGGTGAAATCGTAAAGGCATTTGCTGGCGATTTGGAAGAAGCTTTCTGCGAAGGAGTAAAACTTGTTGATGAGATGTACCGCGTGAAAGTTTATCGTAAAGCGGAGATAGTTGTTGTCAGTCCAGGTGGGAACCCAGCAGATGTGAATCTTTACCAAGCCTACAAAGGTGTTGATAATGCTCTTGAAGTGGTTAAGCGCGGTGGAGTAATAATTCTCGTAGCTGAATGCACAGAAGGGCATGGAAACCAAGTCTTCTATGATTGGATGGTGAAGTTTAAAGATTTAAAGGCTGTTGAAAGAATGATCAAACGCAATTTTGTATTAGGTGGACATAAAGCTTATTATTTAATGAAGGCTTTACGAAAAGTTCAGATAATTTTGGTTTCGTTGATGCCTGATTATTATGCCTCGAACGTTTTTCGACTGAAAACAGCGAGGGCTGTAAACGATGCCTTGAATGAGGCTTTCAGCATTACGGGAAGAAAGGCCAAGGTCTGGGTAATGCCCTATGGAAACTCTACGTTGCCTGAGGTTAAAGCAAGCGAAGAGTGAAAAGCTTTGCGAGTTTTGAAAAACGATTAATAGCGGGAGAGGAAATTAGCTTCACCTTAGATTCATGTTAAGAGCTAAGTTGGGAAGGAGGAACCTTTGCAGCAATCTTTCAATCTACGGAAATTCAATGTGAACGATTTGGAACGTATTACGTACATCAATCGTGCTTGTCTACCAGAAAACTACTCGGACTATTTTTTCGTTGATTTGCATCGAAAGTTTCCGGAAACTTTTATTGTTGCAGAAGAAAACGGGGAAGTTGTAGGTTACATAATGTGCCGTGTTGAAGCAGGTTTGTCAAGCTCTATTCTCCGTGGGTTAATCAAAAAAGGACACATTGTTTCTGTAGCTGTCCTACCTCAGCACAGACGTAAGAGCATAGGAGAAGCTTTAGTTGTTAAGGCTATGGAGAACATGCAGTTGTACAATGCGAAACAGTGCTTCCTAGAAGTCAGAGTAAGCAACAAACCAGCAGTAATGCTCTACAAAAAGCTGAGCTTTCAAGTCACTCGCACAATTCCAAACTATTACGCTGATGGAGAAAATTCATACGTGATGACAAAAAAGCTTGCTTCATAGTGGTTTACATCTTGAGATGAGATGAATGGGAATTGTAGAATTTGCGCTGGTGGCAATGACTTCAATAATTGCTATAATGAACCCTACAACCACCGTCGCAGTTTACATCGCTCTAACCAGAGATATGACCTTGGAGGAAAGTCGCAAGGTGATTGCTGAGTCTATGAAAATCTCTTTCCTAGTTTTAGCCTTCTTCGCCTTTACTGGGCAGCTTCTGTTTTTAATTTTTGACGTAACACTTGCTGCATTCAAAATTGCTGGAGGTATACTATTGGTTACAAGCGCCTTTTCAATGCTCAATCCTGCAAAGAGGGAACTTTCTCGAAGATCGCGAGAATATCGCTGTAGTTCCGCTTGCGTTCCCCCTAACCGCTGGGCCAGGAACAATTACTGCAGTAATACTCCTCGTTTCTGAGGCAGCCAATATATTGGAAGCTTCTCTTGTTTTTATCGGGATTTTTGTTGGAGTAGCTGTGTCTTATTTTGGGATGACATACGCGCCTAGAATATTTAGGTTTGTAGGTGAAGAAGGCCTTCATGTTATCACAAAGCTTATGTCAATAATTGTTCTAGCTATTGCTGTTCAATTCATAATCAGCGGGATCACTGAGGTCATATCTACATTATAGTGCTTATTTACCATCGCAATAGTAATGTTTGATTTACTCAAGTGAAAACACATACAACTTGGAAGACAAGAGAAACTGAATTAGCAGATAGCAAAACCGATGGTCCAACACAGCTTGGTTGAGGATTCACGTGTGCGCATTTGATAGTTCCAATCTATGGTTCAAAGTGAAGAGAAATGTGCTTCTTCTGCTTTTTCGTTCAGGTAGTTTATTGCTTGAAGCATGCATTTTGCGAGTCCTAGTAGGCTGAGAAGCATGGCAATAGCCATAAACAAACGAAGATCAATCATCAAGCTTATGTTTTGGAAGGGTATGTTTATTATTCCTCTTTTTAACGAGAAGATGAGGTAAAGCATGACAAAAAATACCTTTGCGGTGTTGAAAAAATGCTGGAAAACTGTTCCTCTGGTGAGTTCACCAATAATCATCAGGGATATGTAAACTATAACAAAAATTTCCACTGTTTGTTGAAAACTTGGGACTATTTCTGAAATTGGAGTTAGAAACATCGATAAGACGAAATAGATTCCGTAGAAAATAACTGCTTTTATCGTTGCCTTTAAGAGTTTAGATATGATCTGCTGCTTTCTTTTTGAATCTTTTTTTTCTTCAGTCATAAGAAATCACTGTAGGTCCGGAGTTGAAAAATGGAGTTGAAAAGTACATTTCAAAATATCCGTCTTCCGTAATTCCCATTGATGGAACAGTAAGCTCCACATGTTCTTGGTAGAATGTGTTCTGCGGAACCTCAATTCTTGTTTGTCCTTCACCAACTAAGACGCTCGTGCTGTTGTACATGCACATTCGGAGACTGCCAGTCAAGTTAAAGAAGGCGTGATTTTCAAAACTTATGGGAATAGTCACTGTTACGTGGGTTAGATTGCATATTACGTATTCGATTTCACCCAATGTGAAGTTGTAAAGGGGCGCACCCCAAGGCATGGAAAAGTTTGTTGAGGCTTGAATTGGAATAACCTCAGCAAGTTTCATGCCAACTGTCTCGTGTACTTCCAATTCCATGTCATTGAATAGGTAATCTTGACTGTTCTGGAACAAGTCATCGATGTTTATAGTGACGTTGTGAGTTACTGTTGTCTGCCTTCCTCTCTCTATGACTGGGATGAACGTGGATGCTTGTGTAATTGGAAAGCCTTCTTTGTCTGAGATTTTTGTTGTTACGTTGAAGGAACCTATGTTGTAGTAGCCCTTGTTGTCAATTTTTATTGGTAGACAGAAGAGCATTTGGTTTCTTGAAGTGAGCATTGTTTGTGGTTCTTCAAAGTCAAACTGGACATCTTTCATGGAATAGACGGCGGAAACATAAAAGACAATTAGGAAAAACCAGAAAAACGTTGTAGCTATGCTTATCATTCGAATTGGTATTTTCATAGCAAATCCTTTTCCGGACGTTTGGATGCAGTTTAAATATTAGGTTGTTCTCGGGAGGAGTTGTTCTCTTGTTGTTGATTTTGTGGTTGTTGCGGCGGTGTAACCTGTTGCGGCGGTATGACTATAATTTCTGGTTCTGAAGGTTTTACGTCTTCTTTTGATCGTTCTGCTTTTACCTCTTGAGGAATCGGTTTGGCTGGCACCCGTTTTTGTTTGGCAATCTTCAGTGTTTTTGGTGCGTGGGCGATTATCGTTACACCTCTGATTGTCAAGAGAGAACCTATCCATCCCATGACCCCAAGGTACATTATGCGTATGCACGTTTCAATCAAAGGCGCCAATGCTTCACCGAAAGTCTGCACTAAATCTGCAGATGCGATTACTGACAGATTTCCTGCTAGAAATCCATAGGCACTTGCAAAGGTGAAGATTAGTAGAGCTACGCCTATCATCAGCACGGCTATTCCGGAAAAGGCTATCTTGTCTCTAAAATTTTCCAGCATTATTCTGGCCCCGTTCTATTGGAATGTTGGCAGTAATATTAAATCTTGTGACACAATAAACATGATCTGGACTAGATATCAAAAATTAGAGATAAAGATTAAGGTGAAAAAAGGGTCTACTGTGACAAACCGAGCTTTTGATATATCCTCTTCTTGTTTTCTTCAGCTTTCCTTTGAACATTCATGAAGAGGTTATTTCCATGAGAGTCAATGGCTATTGTTAACGGACCGAATTCTTCAACTTCCAGAATCCACATGGCTTCAGGCATTCCTAAATCAAGCCACTCGACGCTTTTCACATTCCTTACGGCTTTTGCAGCGAGGATTGCAGCTCCACCTGTAAAAGCTCCATAAACAGCGCCGTAACTCGCCATGGCTTCCGTTGTCCTTCTTCCCATTCCACCCTTGCCGATTATCACCCTGACTTTAAAGTTCTTTATGAATTCGTCCTCGAAAATCTCCATTCGCGTGCTTGTTGTTGGCCCCGCCGCAATTATCGTCCACATGTCTTTAGTCTTCTTCACTATAGGTCCACAGTGAAAAGCAGCTAATCCTTCCAGGTTTAGAGGCAATGATTTTCCTTGCTTGAAGTACTCTAGGGCTCTTCTGTGAGCTTGATCTCTTGCAGTAAACATTGTTCCACTTATATACAGAACATCATTTACCCTGAGTTTGCGTATTTCTTCCTCCGATATTGGAGTCCTGAATCTGTAGTCTGTCATTCTATATCACTTCATCAACTCTATGCGTTAAATATTCAACCGTTCCATCTGCACTTATTCTTGCGGTGGCTCTTCTTGCAGCCCAACAGTTGAAGGCAACAGCCGCTGGATAGGATGCTGGATGCCTGTAAGCATAGTCTATGCTTATGCTTAAAACCGTGGTTTTTCCACCAAGTCCCATCGGTCCAATCCCAGTCATGTTTACGGCTTCTAGAATCTCTTTTTCAAGCTTTGCGATTTCAGGGTTTGGGTTCTCATTATTCAAGGGTCTTAGCAAGGCTTTCTTTGCTATTTTCATGGCGATGTCTGAACCTCCCCCTATGCCAACTCCTAGAATGTTAGGAGGGCAAGGTTTCGCCCCAGCGTTCATAACTGCGTCAACAACAAATTTCTTTACACCTCTTATTCCTTCACCTGGAACAAGCATACCCATGACGCATGTGTTTTCTGCTCCTCCACCCTTCGGTAACACGGTCAGCTCTATTTCATCTGTCGGTTCAATCTCCCAGTTTATCCATGGTATCAGCCTTCCAGTGTTGTCTCCACTGTTTTTCTGGGTGAATGGATTGACGGCATTTGGGCGAAGGGGAACCTCTACAGTGGCTCTTCTTGTAGCTTTTATCAAAGCTCCTTCGATTTTCTCAAGATGTTTTGCTTCGGCACCTGCTTTAACGTAGAATATTATTGTTCCAGTGTCTTGGCATATTGGTGTTTGATATTTCTCGGCACATTCAATGTTGTCCAAAATTGCTTTCAACTGTGTTTTTCCTGTTTCACTTGTTTCTTCAGTGTATGCTTTCTCCAGCGCCTGTTTGACATCTTCCGGTAGATGAATGACCGCCAGCTTCAGAAGTTTGAAGGCAACGTTCTCCACAACGTTTTCTATTTCCAAATGTCATTCCCTCTTTCATTTGCTTATGATGAAATTGCATGCTTATAACTTATTTTGTGTTCATTTCGGCTTTAGTGGGCAGTGTGACCCAGTGCTGAACTTAATATTATCGACGGATATGAACGACTTGGACGTAACTCTTTAGCAGCTCAGTTAGTTATTGTGGATCATAGCTTGTCGGAGTCTGTTTTTTTTTACTTCAACTTATCTCTCTGAGGATTGAACGTTGTTGTTCTTCGCGTGATTTAAATATGGCTTAACTTTACTGTTTGAGTGTATCGTGAAGGGGAAAGATTTATGATTGAGGAAGAGGAAAGCGCGCCCAAGAAATATGAGTTGTTGGAGGATCTTCCAGGTATTGGCCCTACCACTGCCCAAAAGCTGAAGGAGTTGGGTTTTCACACTGTTGAGTCTGTGGCTATGGCTGCTGCCAGGGAGTTGGAGTCCGCTGGTATAAGCGAAAAAAAGGCTCTAGTAATTATCGGTGCTGCTCGTTCTTGTATGCATGTCTCTTTTGTCCGAGCTGATGAACTCCTTAGGATGCGTCAGAATGTTTTGCGTTTGGCTACGGGCAGCAAGGCCTTGGATGAGCTTCTTGGTGGTGGCATAGAGACTCAGACGATAACTGAGTTTTATGGCCAGTATGGCAGTGGTAAAAGTCAGGTTTGCCATCAATTGTGTGTGAACGTGCAGTTGCCTCCTGAACGGGGTGGGCTTAACGGTGCAGCCTTGTACCTTGATACTGAGAACACCTTCAGAACTGAACGCATTGTTCAGATGGCTAACCATTTGGGGCTTGATCCTGAGGAAGTTGCTAAGAATATTATTTATGCTGAGGCTTACACTTCTGATCATCAAATGTTTCTTCTTGACAATGCCGACGAAGTGATTAAAAAGAATAATGTTAAGCTGATTATTGTTGATTCTTTGACTTCGCATTTCAGAAGCGAGTATATTGGGCGTGAGATGTTGGCTCGTAGGCAGCAGAGGCTGAACAAGCACATGCACAGGCTTATCCGTTTAGCTAGGGTTTTTAATACTGTAGCTGTTGTGACGAATCAGGTTATGTCTAAACCTGACGTTTTTTTTGGAAATGCTGTTCATCCCATTGGCGGTCACATAGTGGGACACACAAGTAATTCACGCATTTATTTGAGAAAGGCTTCTCGTGGTCCTGTGCGAATTGCCCGTTTGGTCGCCTGTCCATATTTGCCTGAAGGAGAGGAAATATTCAAGATAACTGAGAACGGCGTAGAAGACGTTTCTGAAGACGATAAAGTGAAGCCGCGCAGGCGTTAAATATGCCCATCTCCTCAGCTTTAGTTACAAGGTTCTTTCAGCTTCTGGTAAAAAGAAGGTTTGCTGAGGCGGAACGTGAACTGGAGAGAATTAAGCAGAAGATGCATAAGACTGAATGGAACCGGGGCTACTCCCGAGCTTTGCAGGGTATGCTGATTGCACGGAAATCGAATAATGACAATTACACGTTTCTCTCAAAGCTGGATTTGAATGATAAGGATGCTTTGAAAGACTATAGAAAAGAGTTTCGTGGTCATGTGAAAAGTAAGCTTCACGAGAATTTTGACCGTGGATTTTTTTCTGCCTGGTCAGACTGTATGCGCGTGCTAAGCAAGTTAGCTGTGAACGATTCGGGGGCAAAGAGAGCAACATCCGAGAAAGACAATGCTAAAGATTTTGAAAAGAATAAAAGTCAAGTGAAAATCGAGAGTTTCCTGATGAGTAAGACTTAGCCTAAGCTATGGAAGCAGTAATTATTGTGTATAGTAGGGCCCAGAAAGCTATCCATGAGATGAAATATA
>DAOVGI010000061.1 GCA_030672475.1 Candidatus Bathyarchaeota archaeon | reverse complement strand
TAGCTTCGTTCTAACAAACTCAGCAAAGGATTCCCTCAACTAGATGCACCCTTGTTTCTCTGTAATTAAGTTGAAACAAAGCAAATTAAGTCTTCGCTTCAAGAAACACTGCAATCTTAGCAGAAAAATGGGGATTTACGGAAGATATCTCCGTCGGTCGCTGGTTCGAGTCCTACCGGCGGCGCTTCCAACATATTTTCATAAGCCTGCGACCTTTCTTTAGGGTTTATTTGGGTTTTCTGAAGGTTGGTTGCATCGTTGTGATTGTAAGAGTATTCAAACCATTCGTCTATAAGCTCACGGATTCCTTTAATGGGTACTGAAGCCTTGGAAATGTATGGATTTTCTCCAGTGATAATCAGGTGGGCGTGTATCGTTCTGTTTTCGAGTCTTTTGCGGTCGGGAAGTCTTTTAACACGTGAGATATCCTTCGTTCTACGATATTCATTTGAGACTTTCAAATGACGTAACGTTTTGAGGAAGATTCGCTGATTCTTTGGTCAAAGGTTTTGCTGATGATTAATGTGCACTTGGAACTTGTGTTATGTAACTTTTTCAATGATAGCGATGTATTGTGCATCTTCAGAATCTATGAATTGCTTAGTCTTCCATCCAGTTCCTTCAAGTATCTTTTTCATCTCTTTTTTGGACACCATCAGATAATCAAACCACCGCCCAATGTATTTTCGAAATCTTGATCTGATTCTCACTTGTCCACCCATTCTGCCTTTCTTCTTGTTCAAAGTGTGATATTCTAAGTGTGCGGGATTGTCGGTTTTGTAGGGGTCACGAGTTTCAGCTATGATTAAGGAGTCTTCTGAGGTTATTTTGTGGAATCTTCTGAGAAGTCTTTTTGCCTTTTTGAAGCTGCCGAATAAGCCAAAGTTGTTTCCCATCATTATTATCGTGTCAAACGAGTCAGACTTAAAATTGACTTCCTCAATTGACATGATTTTGGCTTTATTCAACCCTCTCAGCTTGCAGATTTTTATGGCTAGAGGAGAAATGTCAATTCCAAGTACATCGAAACCTTTCTTCTGTAAATATAATGAATGCCTGCCAGCTCCACAACCTATGTCTAAAACCCTTTCTTTAACAAACTCCATTCCCTTCTGTTCAATTGTATGCCACTCCCCATAATCAGAAAAGTAACCTTTCAAGCTCATAGCATCGATGTACCTGTCATCTCTCTCCACTATTTCAAACACTTGTTCTCCTTTGTAAGCAGCCCATAGTTTCTGACCGAACGCATCTTCCTCAGGCTTCAAGAATCCAACTCTATTCATAAATCATAATATCACGCTTAATTATTTTAAACCTAAGGAAACCGACAAAGTACTTGAATTCATATTCTGCGCCCGTCTTCACTTATGGAAGAGACTCCAGTTGAAAAGAAGAGACGCAAATCTCATCCGGGAAAATTATAACTGAAGCTGATAAATGGCTAAGTCAAGCTTCTTACTCATGGTGCTTGCATACTTGTTTCTCTATCAATTGGAAACCACTCTTTTCATAAAATCTTCTAGCATGAACTTCGTTTTTTCCAGCATTTGCTATAATTGTCTTGACTCCTTTCTCCTTTTCACCCACAACGGCTTGTCTCAGCAGTTGAGTCCCATTTCCGCGCGCGCCAGTTCATTCTTAATTTCCTGAATGATCATGTCTATTACTTCTCAACTCTATTGAAAAGATAGCCTAAACATAATTGTGCAATTATGATCCATGAGATGCAATGTAAGATTACATGATCAAGAAGACAAGGAATAAAGGGCTACGTGTTTTTGCTTTAAGAGACTTCAAGAAAAGCACGCACGACACCAAAGATAACAATTTGTCTCTTGGTTTTCTTTACCGCATTTCTCAACCTTCATTCTTCTTAATCCTGCGTTTTCCGCATCAAACAAGGGTTACATTGATCAGTGTGGATTTCCGTTCACATTAAACAACAATAATACTAATAGGCTGCTCATTCATGCAATAATAGAACTCGAAGGAAAGTTTAAATAAAGTATGGTTCATCTCGGTAGTTAGCTTTAGTGTTAATGGTTGGCGAGAAATGTCAAGGGAATTCAGACACATACTGAGAATAACTGGCACCGATATAGATGGTGCCTTAAAAATACCATATGCCATAACAAAAATTAAAGGAGTAAACCTAAACCTCGCCAACGCAATATTAAAAAAAGCTGGAATAGACCCAGAGAAAAGGGCTGGTTTCCTAGCGGACGCGGACGTTGGAAAAATAGAACGAGTGATGAAGGATCCAATGAGTTTTGGGATTCCAAACTGGCTTTTAAACAGAAGAAAAGATTTGGAAACCGGAAAGGATTTACACCTGATTACGGCGGACCTCGATTTAAGAACAAGGACGGATATTAAGCAGATGAAAGAGATAAAATCGTGGCGGGGATATCGTCACGCTTATGGATTGAAGGTGCGTGGACAAAGAACAAGAACAACTGGAAGAAAAGGGAAAGCTGTTGGAGTTAGAGTGAAGACGAGAAGGATGTAATCTTTATGGGTGATCCCAGAAAACAGAGAAGGAAGTACGATACGCCGCGGTTTCCATGGCGAACAGACGTCTTACAGGAAGAACTTAACCTTTTGGGTCAGTATGGTTTACGGAATAAACGTGAATTGTGGCGACATAAAACTATGCTGTCAAAATTCAGGGGAATAGCCCGTTCTCTTATAGGCGAGACACGCAAAGAACGCCAAAAAATGGAGGAACCACTTCTCACACGCCTGAAAAAACTTGGCATAATAAATGAAACAGCGGCTTTTGACGATATTCTAGATTCAACAATTGAAGACATCCTTGAACGTAGACTTCAAACAATTGCCTTCCGAAAAGGTCTGGCCAAATCGATTTACCAAGCTCGTCAACTCATAACTCACAGACACATAACCATAGGAAACCATTTGGTAACTGTTCCGAGTTATCTTGTGAGAAGGGAAGAAGAAGATCAGATAGCGTACGCACATCAAAGTCCCTTAGCAAATCCAAGCCACCCTCTGCGCAAGACAATAGCAGTTGCAGTCACAACAGAGAAGGAAACACAACTCCAGGAGGGATAGGATGAGTGACAGTGGAGGTCCCAGCAAGAAAACTGAGAAGTGGGGCATCGTGCATATTTACAGTTCTTATAACAACACAATAGTTCACATAACAGACATCTCAGGCGCGGAAACCGTAGCAAGAACATCTGGCGGGATGTTCGTAAAGGCAGATAGAATGGAGTCTTCAGCCTACGCAGCCATGCGAGCAGCCTCTACAGCAGCAGGAGCGGCAAAAGATAAAGGAATAAGAGCCGTACACATTAAGGTGAGGGCTCCTGGAGGCACAGGACCAAGAACCCCAGGTGCAGGCGCACAAGCAGCAATAAGAGCTTTGGCAAGATCAGGATTTCGCATAGGGCGCATAGAAGAGGTTACCCCCGTTCCTCACGATGGAACACGAAGACCAGGCGGCAGAAGGGGAAGAAGGGTTTAGCAGATATTCAGATGGTACCCTCACGATTTTAACAGAAAAGTTGAAATAATTCACCAGTATTCTATTGAACGGCACAGCATTTATCATATGACATTATGGAGTGTCTGATTAGGTGGAAATAGAACTACTCGAAAAAGACGATGAAAAGATGCGTTTACTCATTCGAGGAACTGATGTTCCATTTATAAATGCCTTAAGAAGAATTGTAATTGCTCAAGTTCCATGCATGGCGATAGATGAAGTTGTAATGATTGAGAATTCGTCTGTATTGCAGGATGAAATCATCGCCCTTAGACTTGGACTCATTCCTCTAAAAACTGACTTGGACAGTTATAATCTGCCTGAAGAATGCTCATGCAAGAGCGAGTTCGGATGCAACCTTTGTAGAGTTTCATTTACACTTGATGCAGAAGCAAAGGAAGAAACGAGAACCGTCTATTCAGAGGAGCTAATCTCAGAAAACCCGGATATAACTCCAATAAGTAACAGAATACCCATAGTAAAACTAGCTAAGGAGCAGAAGCTGAAGCTTGAAGCCTACGCGAGACTTGGAAGAGGAAAAAATCACGCAAAATGGCAGCCAGTTTCGATGTGTACATATAAGTATTTTCCCAAAATTGAAATTCACAAACAATGCGATGCGTGCGGAAAATGCGTAGAAATTTGTCCTCGCAGAGTTCTAACCAATGTTGGACGTGAGATAGAAATTCGAGACTTGATGAGTTGCACACTCTGTCAAGACTGCATGGATATTTGCCCAAAGAATCCTCCAGCTATAGAAGTAAGCTGGAAAGGAGACACTTTTATATTCGAAATAGAATCCACAGGTGTACTTCCTCCGAAAAGAATAATGAAGGAAGCTGTTAAGATCCTGGATGAACAGTTGAAGGAATTCATAAGTCAAGTCAAGGTGAAAAAAAGTGAAAAAGCCTAAAACAACAAATCCGGAGCTTGTCAAACTCATCCGTTTCCTAAGGAAGCAAAGCAGAGAAAACAATGTTAAGATTTGGAGGGATGTTGCCGAACGTTTGGCGAAGCCGAGGAGAAACCGCCCAGCTGTGAACGTGAGCCGATTGAACAGACACACAGAAAAAAAAGAAACAATTGTGGTTCCGGGCAAAGTAGTAGGCACGGGCAAAATCGACCATCAAATAACTGTCGCAGCTTTTGCATTCTCGGAAAAGGCGAAAGAGAAAATAAAGATTTCAAAGGGCAAAACAATATCATTTCTTCAACTCGTTAAGAAAAATCCAAAGGGCTCGAACATTAAGATAATTGGGTGAAAAAATGACGAAAAATCAAACAATCACAATAATAGACGCAGAAAACCTGATTGTTGGTAGAATGGCAAGCGTAATTGCCAAAAGGCTGCTTGAAGGCGAAAAGATAATAATTATAAACGCCGAGAAAGCAGTACTTTCAGGAAAGAAGAAAAGTGGAGTAAGAGAAGCAAAAGAGTTTCTTGGAGTTGGACATCCAAAGAAAGGCCCATTCCATTATAGACGACCAGACAGAGTAGTTCGGAAAATATTAAGAGGCATGCTTCCATACAAACAGCCCAAGGGCAAACAAGCATATAAACGGCTTAAAGTGTTCATAGGAAGACCTGAAGAACTTGGAGATAGAAAAGTAGAAACCCTACGTCAAGCTCACGCTGAAAAGTTGAAATGCCCGTATTTTATGCTCGGCCAACTCGCAAAAGAGATAGGATGGAACCCTGGTGAATAATTATGCCGACTAAAAGAGTTTTGGTTATTAGCGGAAAAAGAAAGACAGCTACAGCACGAGCCGTTGTCAAGCCTGGAATTGGAAGGATACGCATAAATGGAATTCCCCTAGAAATTTATGAACCAGCAATTGCACGCGAAAAAATAATGGAACCATTGGTACAGGCTGGAGATGATGTTTGGAGACAACTAGATATAGACATAAAAGTTTCAGGCGGTGGATACATGGGACAGGCAGAGGCATCACGGAAGGCAACAGCAAACGCCTTGTTAAAATGGACGAAGAGTTCACGTCTGCGCAGAGTTTTTGTCGAGTATGACAGAACGATGGTTGTTGGAGATCCGAGACGAAAAGAACCGAAAAAGTTTGGAGGCCCAGGAGCAAGGGCCCGAGATCAGAAAAGCTACAGATAGAGGGAGGCTAATCAAAAATAATCATACCTGTAAGATGTTTTACCTGCGGTAAGTTAATCGGAGATAAATGGGAAGATTTTGCGAGAAGAGTTAAGGCTGGAGAGGAACCTAGCGAAGTATTGGATAGATTAGGTATAAAGAGATATTGTTGCAGACGCATGCTGTTGTCTCACTTGGAAATCATAGATGAGATCCTACGATTTTACGAAGTAGCAGAAAAGAGAAGAGAAGCAAGAAACTACTATTATTAGGCATTGGAGAAAAAGAAATGTCAACGGTTATCGAGGATATCATCGCAAGAAAAATTTTCAACAGTCGCGGAGAAGAAACAATAGAAGTTGATGTTGTTACAACATCAAGTTTTGGAAGAGCATCGGCCCCAGCTGGAAAAAGCCGTGGAAAGGCTGAAGCAGTCAGTTACCCTCAAGGCGGAGTGGACGAAGCAGTAAGAAAAGTTGAAGAGATGATAGCTCCTGAACTAATTGGACTGAATGTGGATTTCCAAGAAGAAATCGATAAAACATTGCATGATATCGACGGCACAAGAGACTTCAGAGTTATAGGTGGTAACACAGCATTCGCAATTTCGTTGGCAAGTGCTGAGGCTGCAACAAATTCTTACGGTTTGCTTCTCTTCCAATATTTAGGCGGATATATTGCCCGTGAACTTCCATATCCCCTTGGCAACGTGATAAGCGGTGGAAAACACGGTAAGGGAAAAACCCCTGAAATACAAGAATTTCTCGTTATTCCATACGGAGCTGAATCATTTCTGGAAGCTGCCACAGTCAACGCTTGGATTCACAGTAGAGTCGGCGACATACTGAAGAAAAAGGATAAGCTTTTTGGCGGCGGAAAAAGTGACGAAGGAGCTTGGATTGCGAACATGGGAAATCTAGATGCCTTGGAAGTCTTAGCTAGTGCGTGCAAAGAAGTCGACGACGAATTTGGCGTTAAGTGCGGTCTGGGTATTGATGTTGCCGCATCATCCATATGGCACGCTAGAAAGAAAAACTACACATACGACACAGAAGGGAAAAAAAGGGATTCCGGGGAACAGTTGGAATTCATTCTTGAACTCATAAAGAAATATCATCTCGTATATGTCGAAGATCCATTCCATGAAGAAGACTACGTAAGTTTTGCAGAGCTCAACGAAAAAGTGAAAAACTGCTTGATTTGCGGTGATGACTTATTTGTCACGAACACTGAAAGGTTAAGCCGTGGAATAAAGTTGCAGGCAGCCAACGCAATCATAGTAAAGGTGAACCAAGTTGGCACACTTATGCATGCTTTGGAAGCCATTGAAATGGCCAAGGAAGCCGGATATGTCCCGGTGATGTCCCATCGTTCAGGCAGTACTTGTGACTCGCATATAGCCCATTTGGCTGTCGCCTTCAGATGCCCAATAATAAAGACGGGAGTTGTTGAGGGAACAAGAATAGTAAAGATAAACGAGTTGATAAGAGTAGAGGAGTTTTTGGGGGACAGAGCTAAAATGGCTGACCTCCAAATGTTTTAGAGGAGAGATGAAAGGGTGTCAGAAGTTAAAGATGAAAAGGTTGGTAAAGAAGGAGAAACAACAGGTGTAACTACAGAAGAAGAGCTTCTGCTACCACGAGATACACTTCTGTCTGCAGGAACACATATTGGAACAAGAATGAAATCGAGGGATGTAGAGCAATTCATATACCGCGTTAGACCTGATGGTCTATTTGTCTTAGATGTCAAGAAGACGGATGAACGCTTAAGGGTATCCGCAAAGTTTCTAGCTAGGTTTGAACAATCAAAGATTGCTGTTGCAGCAGCAAGGCTTTACGCACAAGAACCTGTCCGAAAATTCGGCGAAGTAACTGGAGCGATTCCTATTGTCGGACGCTTCATTCCCGGACTACTATCAAATCCATTATATCCCAAACGCATAGAACCAGACGTTTTAATAGTGTCTGACCCAAGGGCGGATTCTCAAGCAGTCATAGAAGCGTCTTCAGTCGGCCTGCCTATAGTAGCCTTATGCAGTACTGACAATGACTTTTCAGGGGTCGACTTAGTGATTCCGACAAACAATAAGGGTAGGAGAGCCTTAGCCATTGTCTATTGGCTTTTGGCGAGACAAATATTACGTGAAAGAGGCGAACTGGCAGCGGATAAAGATTTAGCACTAACAGTTGAGGATTTTGAAACAAAGATTTCCAGAGAAGACGAAGGAAGCTAATGTGATGGCGAAGATTCGGCGTCCATGTCAAGCCGGAGTCTTCTACGCTGGAACAGCGGAATCACTAAAAAAACAGATAGAAGATTGCTTTCTCCACAAGCTTGGACCCGGGAAAATCCCAGAAACTGTCAAGAAAGGGCAAAGACGGATAATAGGTTTAATTTGTCCACATGCAGGATACATGTTTTCAGGTGCTGTGGCAGCTCACGCCTATTACAAGCTTGCCTTGGACGGTAAACCTGACGTTGTGGTTCTTTTTGGTCCAAACCATACGGGTCATGGCAGTGCTTTAGCTGTTATGAATGAGGGTTTTTGGCGTACACCTTTAGGCGATGTTGAAGTAGACAGTGAAATGGCTAACCGAGTTGTGCGTGAGTCACGTATTGTGGACATCGATGATTCCGCACATCGTTTTGAACATTCAATCGAATTACAGCTTCCATTCCTCCAATATCTTTATGGTTCAGAATTTAAGATTGTACCCATCTGTTTTTTGATGCAAGATTTGACATCAGCCAGAGAGGTTGGAAAGGCAGTGGCCAAAGTTCTAGTTGAGAAAAACGGGATTATTATAGCATCTTCAGACATGACGCATTATGAATCCAAAGAGAGCGCAGAGAGAAAAGATAAGACTGCCCTTGAAGCTATTGAGACGATTGATGAAGCTAAGCTCTATTCGATCATTCAGTCTCACCACGTTAGTGCTTGCGGCTATGGTCCAATAGCCGCTTTAATGACTGCAGCAAAAATTCTGGAAGCCAAAATGGCAAAACTATTATGTTATAAGACTAGTGGTGATGTTACTGGCGACTACTCAAGTGTCGTTGGGTACGCCGCCGTCTGCTTCACAAAATAGTGATGTATACATGGGAGTCATTGCCTCAGCTCCCGCAAAAGTGATACTTCTCGGGGAACATTTCGTAGTCTACGGCGAACCAGCCATAGTATTAGCCATAGATAAGAGAGCCTATGCAAAAGCGGAACTGCGCCAAGACAAACGACTATACCTGCGTTCGGCAAACCTCAACTTTTCTGGATATTTTGAAAACGGAATCTTCGAAATCGAAAAAGGTGACATAAAAGAAGCGAAATTAAAATTCGCACCGTTGAAGCTTGTTGTCGAAAAAGTTCTAGAAATTTATGGGGATAATGTTGGTTTAGACGTTGAAGTTAATTCGACAGTTCCTGTTGCTGCGGGTTTAGGATCTTCAGCCGCTGTTGCAGCTGCCGTTGCAGCATCTGTAGGCACTCTCTTAAACGTGAAGTTGCCAAAGGAAACTATTTTCCACATATCATACGAAGCTGAAAAGATTGTACATGGAACGCCATCTGGAGTAGACCCGGCAATTTCAACTTTTGGCGGTACGCTCCTGTTTCAGATGGACACCGGATTCAAACCTCTAGATGTTAAGACTGATGTTCCGCTTGTCATTGGGTACACTGGTGTTAGGAGATCTACACGTGTCCAGATTGCAAAAGTGCAAAAAGTGAAGAATAAGTATCCACGCGTTGTTGAGCCCATGATGAAGACTGCACGCGAGATAGTTCTAATGGCAATAGATGCTCTAAAAGAGGGCGATCTGGAAAAACTTGGAGATCTAATGAACATCAATCATGCTCTACTCTGCGGGTTAGGAGTTTCAGATGAATCGTTAGAGTCGCTCATAAACGCTGCAAGGAAGGCTTCTGCGTTAGGTGCAAAATTGACGGGTGCTGGCGGAGGTGGATGCATGATAGCACTAGTACAAAATGAAAGGATTGAACAGGTTCAGGAAGCCATCCAAAGGTCTGGAGGAACACCGTTCATGGCCAAGAAAACGAATGAAGGAGTCAAGATTGAGGAGAGTTAAACCAACAATCTTGAAAATAGGTGGCTCCGTAATAACAGATAAGAGTAAAGAGCTTCAAGTGCGGATGCAAACCATAAACCGTTTGGCAGAAGAAATACACAAAGCAAGCACCAAAAATTTGATAATTGTTCATGGCGGAGGAAGTTTTGGGCATCCCCTCGCACAACGATACTCAATAGTTGAAGGGTTTAAAGAAGACAAACAGAAAACTGGATTTTCAGAAACACATCATGTCATGACAGTGCTTAACGGGCTATTCATGGATGCATTAATATGGCACAACATTCCAGCAGTAAGTATTACGCCTTCTTCATGTATAGTAACAAAAAACGGCAGAATTCAATGCTTCGAAGATGCGCCTTTGAAAATGCTGTTGAAAATGGCTTTCCTACCGGTTCTCTACGGAGATGCAGTCTTGGATTCAAAGCTAGGATTCACAATAATATCCGGTGACCAGCTGGTCTCGATTCTTGCAATAA